>JAKSDM010001723.1 GCA_022360135.1 Pseudanabaenales cyanobacterium
GATGAGACCGTGATCCTGTGGAATTTAGATCGAGTGATTGATTTAGATGATCTGCTGGCCTATGGTTGTGATTGGGTGCGGGATTATTTGAGAACCAACCCCAATATGAGTCAACCCAACTCTGTTTGCAAAACTACATCCTAAACGCCCTCTATGTAACAGATTATATCGGTTTGTTTGGCTGGCCGCTTGTCAAGTGGCCTCCAGATGCATAACCGCTAAAAAGTAAACGTATAGATCCTCAAGTGATTTGGTCATCAGGAATTCAAACAGAGCCTCCGCCCATGCCACATATCTATCGGGATACTCATTGTCGGAAAGGACGCCTATGTGGCGTCACTTTAAGATGTGTAACCTGACACTCGGTAATCCATTCTGCCGCTATGCTAGAAAGATGAGTGAAAACACCATGGGACTCCTCGCCAAATCAATCGTCAGTCGCCATTGACCCTTGATTAGGATCCCCCCGTAATCACCCTTTCATTCCCTAGCTAGGACTGCTCTGTAGAGAATAATTAACTTCTCTAGTTTTTCCCGATTGTTCAATAAATTGTCCCCCAATGGGGACAGTCTATACCTATACAGTTGACGAATCAGATCACTGTTTATTCTTAAAGAAAGCCTTAAGAGGATTTGAGTCCAGATGGTCCAGTCCCCATTACTTGCTCAATTTATGCATCGCCCATCCATCGCCCATCGTCATATGGAAAATGGAATTCCCACTTCTATTCGAGGACAACGCGCCCTAGCCGCCATCGTGGTGACTGACGCTGTCGATTCTAGCGCCCGCATGTCTGTGGATGAAGAGTCAACCCTGAGTCTTATCCAACGCGACTTGCAACTGATTGAAGACATCTGTTGTCAGTTTGATGGTCAAGTCCTTAAATTTATGGGAGATGGCCTGCTGATGTATTTTGTCAGCGCGGTTCAAGCCGTCGCCAGCGCCCTAGAGATTCAAACCAAACTGGCTAAACTGGCGACCGATACGCCAGCGAATGAGGCGAATGAGGCGCTGTCCCATCGAATTGGGATCCACTTGGGGGATGTTTTTATTAGTCAATCGGACGTTATGGGCAATGGGGTCAACATTGCCGCCCGATTGCAAACTGAAGCGGAGCCCGGGGGGATTTGTATTTCCCAAACTGTCTATGATGTGGTCAAATCTCGCCTATCGCTGAATGCGACCTATGCCGGTCCCTTGAGCCTGAAAAATATTCAGGAGCCTGTCCCAGCCTACCAAATTCCCTCTCTACTCAAACAAGACCCGCCGCCCAAACCCCGATTCGCTAAGGAGCAGCTGGCTCAAGACACGCTAGTAGGCGGTCGGTATAAGATTCAACGGATCTTGGGCCAGGGAGGATTTGGCCGCTCCTATCTGGTTTCAGATAACCAGCGCTTTGGTGAACAGTGTGTGCTTAAGGAGTTTGTGCCTGCAAACAAGTCCAATCATGTGGTTCAAAAAGCCCTAACCCTGTTTAAGCGGGAAGCTAAGACGCTCTACCAGATTAATCATCCTCAGATCCCCAAATTTTTGGCCTGTTTCACCCAAGCTCAACGGCTTTTTATCGTGCAGGAGTATGTGAATGGCACCACCTATTCTCAACTGCTGCGCGAATGTAAGCGGCAGGAGCAGTATTTTTCCGAAGAAGAAGTAATCTACTGGCTGCGGGATATGCTGCGGGTGTTAGAGTATCTGCATGATCTGAACATTGTTCATCGCGATATTTCTCCCGATAACATTATGTTTTGCCGCGATCGCGGCCTCCCCGTGTTGATTGATTTCGGCTTGGTGAACGACGCCCTGACTAAGATTTGGACAGAAACGCCTGATGCGCCTGCCCCCCCCCGACGCGCTTCAGTAGTCGGCAAATTGGGCTATTCTCCACCGGAGCAAATCCGTATGGGGCAGTGTTTCCCCTGCAGTGATCTCTACGCCCTTGGGGTGACGGCGATCGTGCTATTAACCGGGAAGAATCCTAACTCCCTGATTGATCAGGACTCGCTTGAGTGGCAGTGGCGATCTCACATTACCCTGAGTGAACCCCTGGCCAGGATATTGGACAGAATGCTGATGCAGAAGCCTATAGATCGCTATCCGTCCGCCCGAGATGTGATGGCGGCTCTACAGCCCTATTTTGACGAGGACATCATCTTGGGTCCGCTTACGAGTATCTCTTCAAGAACCTCTATCGATCTACCACCCACTCAATTGGGCCGGAATGAACCGCCAAATCCAATGAATTTGGCGACTTCTAGTTTTCCCAGTGCAGAAGGGGCTGTTATTCCCAGTCCCAGATTTATCGATTACTGTCAGAATGAACTGGCTCATTGCATTGGACCGATAGCCAGCTTTATTGTTGAAGACATCTTAGATCAGCACCCTCACATGACTCCTCAGCAACTGGTCGAGAATCTGGCGAGTGAAATTGCCGATCCTCAACAAGCAGTGGAATTTAGAAATCGAATTGTCATGGCTTCGGAACCGACTGTGATTGAACCTTCCTCCCAGGCTGAAGCCGTCTTGGGCAGGTCAAAATTTGGAGCCAAATCCGCCGGTCTGTCTGAATCCGCCGCCCCTGAAAGCATTGATCCCCAATTTATAGAACACTGCCGACAGCGGCTGGCCAGCTATATTGGACCAATGGCGGGTTTTCTGCTGGATGAAGTATTAGCTGATAACCCTCAGATTTTCCCCCGACAACTGGTCGCGTTGCTAGCCGCCGAAATTCCCAATCCGAAACAAGCGGAAGAGTTTCAGAGGCAGCTGCTGTAAACCTGACACGGGTCCAGAGTTAGGGATTTATAGTTTTGTCCCTAACCTAAATCCCTCTCCCCAAGGGAGAGGGACTTTGAATTTGGCAAGACCCGATCAAGTCATGGGATTGCGGTGGAGAGTAGAAATTTCCTTGGGCGTAATCACAGTTGAGCGATCGCAGGATGTTAACCTGCTCTGCCTTCTCAACCCCTTCTGCGATTACCTCCATGCCTAAGTTGTGGGCAAGGGCGATGATAGCCCGGACAATTTCTAAATTGCCAGCGTCGCATTCCATTCGGTTAACAAAGGAACGGTCAATTTTTAAGGTGTCGATGGGGAAATGACTCAAGCGGCTCAACGATGAAAAACCAACGCCGAAGTCATCAATATCTAGCTGTACCTGTAGCGCCTTCAGTTCCTCCAGCAGCGCCGTCGCCCGCTGAACATTCGTCATCATCACAGCCTCCGTAATTTCCAGCTTTAGACAGCTGGGATCGAGCCCGGTTTCCTGCAAAATGGCCGCCACCTGATGGATCAGGTTCGGTTGGCTAAACTGCCGATTAGAGAGATTGACACTCATCGTCAACCGATTTGGCTGGGATGAATGGGATGCATTCTGGCAGGTTTGAGCCATTTGAGCTGGGTTAACCTGCCATTGGACGAGCTGCCGACAGGCTGCTTGCAACACCCACACTCCCATCGGCACAATCAAACCCGTTTCCTCTGCGACTGACAAAAATTCCCCCGGAAGCAATAACCCGCGCTGGGGATGTCGCCACCGCACTAACGCCTCAAACCCGCTGACCTGCTCATGGGCAAGTGACACAATGGCTTGATAATATACCCTGAAGTGATGCTCCTGAAGGGCTTGACGTAAATCTTGCTCGATTTGGAGCGCCTGCACAGCACGAGCATGCATCTGCGACTGAAAGACCTGAAAACAAGCCCGTCCCTTCTGCTTCGCCTGGTACATAGCGATATCCGCACCTCGCAATAAGGTCTCGGCATCGGGTTCCAAAGCATCACTCAAAATAACGCCAATACTGCCATTAACCACAACCTCATACCCCTCAACGGAGATGGGGGCCGCCAGGGCTTGTTGAATCCGATTCGCACAGTCTGCGGCTTCGCTCCGGGCATGGAGTTGATCTAATAGAATGACAAACTCATCGCCGCCTAACCGAGCCACCATATCGACTTCTCTAAGGCAATGGGTCAGTCGGTGGGCGGTTTCGATGAGGACACGATCGCCAACTTGGTGCCCCAAACTGTCGTTGATTACCTTAAATCGATCCAGATCCAAAAACAATAGGGCGAACAAGCCTTCAGGCCGCCGTTGATACTGCTTCAACACATGCTCAAGTCGGTTAAGGAAAAACCGCCGATTCGGTAAATTCGTCAGCGAGTCATAGCAGGCATCCTGATAGAGCTTTGCTTCCAACCGTTTTCGCTCAGCAATATTGCGAATCAACCAGCGCCAGCCGGTTAATTCACCCCGGGTGTTGGTGATGGCGGAAAGGGCGATCGCCACCGGTACGGGTTCACTGTCTCGCGGCTGCAGACACATCTCCCAATCGCTGAGTCGCCGCCATTGGGTGAGTTGGCTAAGTTGGCTAAGTTGGCTAAGGAACGGTTTGCGCTCCCCCAGGGCGACAAAGACAGTTAAGGGTTTGCCCACCAGAAACCGTTGTAAGACCTTGAGCAGGGTTGCCGCCGCCTGGTTCGCCTCCCGGATAACGCCTCTAGGATCGGTCACCAAGTAGCTATCGGGGGCGAATTCAAACAATTCCTGGTAACGTTGACGTTCTATCGCCAGCGCCTGATAAGCCGTGTCTAATTTCTCACTCAGACAGTGCAACTCCTCTGTAGTGACAGTCAACTCTTCCAGAATTAAGGTCAGTTCTTCCAAAGCCTCTGTCAATAGAACTGGTGTTGAAACAGGGGATGCGCGATCGGCGGGACGCGGCAGTTTTTTCAGTCGTTGGGCGGCGGTCTGAAGCTGCTTATCTAAGAGATAAGCATAGTCTTTATCTAATTTCATACCTCTTTATCTAATTTATCTAAACGAGTTAATTAAATAATTTTCCATAGCTAGAGGGTCGGATAGTTATTGAACAGCCTGGTTGAGGATGGGTAGGGAGGAAGCATTTGGCGATTAGTCTGCAGGCGTCCCTCCCCAGGATTGGCGGTTGGGGGGGCTCAAACGGTAGAGGCAAGGGGCAGTGTAACCGTAAAGGTGGCGCCCATGCCAACCTGGCTTTCGAGGGCGATCGCACCGCCATGCAAATCCACTGCTTTTTTCACAATTGCTAATCCCAGCCCTGTACCCGGGCGATGATCCACATTTTGGGCTCGATGGAAGGGCTCAAACAGATAGGGTTGATCCGCTGGTGGAATGCCAATGCCGTGGTCTTGCACCCTAAAGATCGCCTGGTTGTTCTGGCAAGTCAGCTCAAAACAAACTTCGCCGCCTTCAGGTGAATATTTCCGCGCATTGGAGAGTAAGTTGCTCAAGATTTGGTGCAACAGTTGTTCGTCCAGACAAGCTGGGATGCTCTCAGCGGTTTTAGTGAAGCGAATGGCTTGGCGATCGCCCGCGCTCAGCCGCTGCTCTTCGACCACCTGTTGGCAGAACGTTACTAAATCCAGCGGTTGGGGGTTGAAGGGCAGTTTGCCCGCCTCTGCCTTGTTAAAGATCAAAATATCGTCGA
>JAKSDM010000713.1 GCA_022360135.1 Pseudanabaenales cyanobacterium
CCACCCTCCTGACCTTTAGACACATCAAGACAGATGGCGATTCGCTGCAGACTTTTCTCAGACTCTATTCCCTTGAGAAGCGCCGCACGGTGAGCCATAAACCGCTCTTGATCGGCCAGATAACGGTGGTTATTCTCTTGGGTGACAACTAGATTCATCAAATGTTTCAGATCAGAAGAGACCTGGCTGGTCTCAGTCATCGCTACATAAAATCGGGCGATGGCCTGGCGAGCGTCCTCAAAGGGTATCTGCTGAATCCAACCCGGCGCAAATCCCAGATGCTTTCGCAAATATGCGTTCATATCCTCTCCCATCAAAGACACGTTTGTGTCTAAGAAAGACTGCAATCTTTGGGGTTCAATTTCGTCTCTTGAGTCAGAGAAGGGAGCATTAGAAGATTGCTCTGCATCGGCTGAATCCTGAGTCTCATGCTTGCCCATCAGCCAATCATCTCCCAGCTCGTTCATGGCGGTTTGGTTAATCTTGCTTTCAATTTCGGTTCCAATCGTGTCGTTGAACCGATTGAGGAAGCCATAGCAAGCAGTGACGGCCGCTACTCCAGAGATGGCTTGGCCAGCTCTGGCCGAGGCTAATCGGTGGACCACAGCCGTGTCTTTGCCTGTTACTCGATTGAGGGCGGCGGCTCGGGCAATTCGGATTAGAGATCGCTCAAATGGTGTGAACGGCAGAACCGAATCATCAGTTATGTTAGGGTTGCGATAAAAGTCATATAACTGTGCTATCTTTTCAGGCTTGACGCCGTCATCAATGGACAATTGCGTTGCATGAGCGGCGCAGTAGGAACAATCCGCCGCATTACTGGTTGCAAATCCGACCACAGTCAAAAAGTCTCCCAGAATAGAGGCGGCGTTTCGCCACAGGGTAAGATGGGCGCAACTCCAAGTTGTAAAAGCTTCAGGCCAGATCGCCATGTATTTAAAGGTGTGGGGCATAAACCCAAACTGTTTTTGAAAGACTGGAATAACAGGTTCAAACCCTGGCTCCTTCGTGATGTCTACTGTAGCTTCATCCAGTACTTGGCTCAGGGGGAGTTCAGTGTTAGCTAGAACCCGATCCGATATGTCTTGGGGAGGAAAGTGGGTCGGTGTGGGAGCAGCCAAGACGGTTTGTAATCTTTGATCGAACGCCTTCTGCTCGGCCAACGCTAGTAACTCACTGGCTCCCCCAATAGGCTGCTCGTTAAAGAAGATTTGGGGAACTGTCTGGCGATCGCTCAGATAAATCATCAATAGGCGCTGACGCTCATTGTGAGTAATATCAATCCCTTCGAAAGGAATATTCTTGGACGTTAGCAGCGCCTTAGCGCGTTGGCAATGCTTGCAGCCTTGCTTGAAAAAAACAGTGATTTTACCCATCGCTAAATTCTCCTGATTGCAATCATTAACAAACCAACTGAATAGTTTGTTAATTTCACTGTAATCTATTTAAAGTAAACCAACTGGATGGTTTGTTAAACTTATTATTGACAGGGAGATTATTTTTGTGTCGGCCAAGTTCAATCTGTTATTAGTCTTTGGCGTAGCAATGAGACCGAACTAAAATAAGGATGTTGACTAACTAGTTGGTTCATAGGTAGATTTTTTGACTAAATTGACGCATACACAAGACTCCTCCCAGCCAGCTCAGAAGACGAGACGGGGGCGGAACCCTGAGGCCACTCGTTCAGAGATTTTGGATGCCGCTGAGCAGGAATTTGCTAAACAAGGTTTTCCTGCCGCACGGGCTGAAGCGATTGCGGCTCAAACCGGCGTCACCAAATCCATGATTTTCTATCACTTCAACAATAAAGAAGCACTATATGAGGCCGTACTGGAGCGAGCAACAGCTGGGTTAATCCA
>JAKSDM010001335.1 GCA_022360135.1 Pseudanabaenales cyanobacterium
ATACTCCCGCTTTAGGTGACCGCCGCCCCAGACCGTTTCATCGCTTCCAGCAAAAATGATAAGGCTTGATCCTCATAAGAGTTTACCTGACGGTCTAACAAAGCTATACTGACAGCTTTAGGTAAAGCAACCGCAGCCACATCTGCATCTAAGTTCTCCATCAACAGCTCCAAGGATTGCGGTACCTTTAGAGCTGCGTTAATGCCTTGTAGAGTTTCCTCATCGAAACCGATCGGTTGCAACTGGGGATAAATTTCGGACCAGTCTACTGTCTTGTCAGGATTGCCAACCTGAATTAAGTAAGCTAGTAAACGTTGGAGCTGCTTCTGTTGTTGGGGATTAAAACTAGACAACGATTGTTCAACATTGCCTGCCATCAGGTTATGGCCCAATTTGCCCAAAATTTGCTCCCAATCATAGGGATCACACGCTTCAGGCTTACAGACTTTTAGGCTGACCTGAATCTGATTCGTCTGCGCATCCAGTTGCGTAACTTGAGCCTCAACACCTAGAAAGCCAAGCCATTGAACAATTGTCTTAATCAAAACGGGTCGCGTTGCCTGACTATTGGCCAACAATCTAATTTGGGTGCGAACCATCGGACGGACAATTTGCGAAAGCATAATGGCGAATCCAACAAGATTAGGTGAAGATAGAAGTTTGTCAACAAGAATAGCCAACCTACCCAATCATTAAGTATATAGACCTAGTCAAAAGATAGGATGTTTCATTGGAGTTTGCTCTCTAGCGATTTAAGATATTCCGTATTCACTCCTGATTCTCGGATTAAGGCAATTTTACCGGTTCGGGCTATTTCCTGGAGTCCAAATCGACTGAGCACCTGAACAATCGCGACCAATTTCCCAGGGTCGCCTACCACTTCTAAGGTCAAAGAATCTTCAGCGACATCAACCACACGAGCGCGGAAAATTTGGGCTAACTCAACAATCTCGGAACGGATTGAGCTAGTTGCATTGACCTTAAGCAGCATCAACTCTCGTTCAACACAGGGAATTTCTGTCACATCCTGAACCTTGAGCACGTTGATTAGCTTATAGAGTTGTTTAGTCAATTGTTCAATCACGAGGTCGTCTCCCGGCACCACCATGGTGATCCGAGAAACGCCAACTTTTTCAGCCGGACCTACTGCTAGACTCTCAATATTAAAGCCGCGTCTAGCAAATAGACCAGCAATACGAGTTAA
>JAKSDM010001243.1 GCA_022360135.1 Pseudanabaenales cyanobacterium
CTTAATTTTTTGCAGCTCAGGATCGGCCTTCCAGAGGCGTTCGAGCAGGCGGAAACTGGAGCCGCTGGTGCTAATCGAAAACTGGGGATATAGGGGCAGGATGACAAGCTCTTCAACCTTGTCTTGTTTGATTTGGGCGATCGCTTCTTCGGTAAAGGGATGCCAATAGCGCATACCAATATAGACATTAATCTGATGACCATCCTGTCGCAGCTGTTCTTGTAAAGCCTGGGCTTGCGACTCGGTAATTCGGCGCAGAGGGGAACTGCCGCCAATTTTCTTATAATTCTCTTGGGACTTTTTGGCCCGTAAGGTGGAAATCAACCAAGCTAGGGGGGCTTGTAACCAGGGAGACGGTAATCGAATAATTTCTGGATCGGCAAATAAGTTGTACAAAAAAGGGCGAACATCCTTTAATTTGTCCGGCCCTCCCAGGTTGAGCAATAAAACCCCTATTCGGCCCATGTCAATCCTCCCTCCCTATTTGCACTCGGATTTTGTCACTGATTTTAACAATACAATTCTTTGGCGGGCAGTAGACCGTTACGATGCGAGTCTATGGCGTCATCCGCCAAGGCGTCGCCAATGATAGTTTAAATAGGAAATACAAACTTTAATTAAAACTGTTGACGATTTTGAAAAATAACCTTCAAGGCCGGATGCTGCTTTCCCACAACTTCGATATTTCGCCTGACATTGCGCCCCCGCTTAACCGGGAAGAGTTTGCAGCAGTGTTTCGGTTGGGTTTGAGCCCTCATATCACCTGCCAATGTAGCCAGGTGAATCATCCCCCCTCACACCCCACACCCCTGGCTAAGCATGGATAACGATCGTCTGACTCAACTGGAATCTTTACTCCGGGCAGGTTCTATTATTCAGCGCAAAGCGGCTCTAGATGAACTGGCTCAATGCCCTGCCGATCTAGCTGTGCCGATTTTGCAACGGCTATCAACGGCCCCAGATTTTGTCAGCCGTCGGTTTGCAGTGAAGGGTTTGGGCGGCCATCACACCCCGGCGTCCCTGCAGATCTTGACAGATCTGCTAGAGCGAGAGCCCGACGATAATGTGCTGGCGGAGATCGCCAATTCTCTATTTGAGTTTGGTCAGGCATCTATACCGTTGCTTCAAAAGTTGTTTGAGCGCAATCGCCACTGGCTCACCCGGCAAACGATTATCTCCATCTTGATGGAAGCCAATCGAGATGAGGTGCTGTTGGCGATGATCCGAGAAGCCCTCCAAGATCAAGCCCAAACCGTCAGGGAAACTGCTATTCTGGCTCTGGGCCGGTTACTAAAAGGGGATTTTCATGACGACTCACTGGCGATGTTAGCTGATTTGGCGACGGCTCCCTACTGGCGCGATCGCTGGCGAGCCGCCACTGCCCTCAGCCTTTCATCTCATCCCAGGGCAAAACAGATTCTGGCGAAACTGCAACAGGATGACAATCATTATGTGGTCGCCGCCGCCCTGGAGGCGAAGTTATCTGAATAACCCTGAAGTCAACTTCTCACCCAACCCAACCTACCGTATACATGATCTTGACACCGATCTTGAAAGGTTGCCTGCGCCCCAAAATCCCGCTTAGAAGGTGAGACTTTGAAGCCGATCCCCCTCTTTATTTAGCTGCTGCTGGCGAATTATTTTGTAACATCGTGCGAATGGCTAAAAGCCTCCTATGTGTAATAGGAA
>JAKSDM010001110.1 GCA_022360135.1 Pseudanabaenales cyanobacterium
CGTCGATTTAGTGCGAGCGAACTTAGCACGAACCATTCTAGTCGAAGCTAGTCTGGAGGGAGCTGATATTATGGGCGCCCGATTTTTCTATGGTTCTGTCGAAACGGCTTCTCCCCGCAGTCGAACAGAACTTCCCAATTACACTACCGGAGCCTGCACCGGAGCCGTGGTGGAAGATGCCAATTTTACCAATGTGCAGCGGATGTCGGAGAGCCAGCGCCAATATTGCTGTGCTTGGGGCGGCGCAAAAACCCGATCAACGATTCCAGGGGGATGTGAGGGTATTCTCAATCGATTAGAAGGTTAAAATAGAACGTTAAAAGCGGGAGGATGAAGCTGGGATGTTTTAGCTAGATAAGTCAGTTAGAAGTCAGGAATTAGGTCTGGCTTTGACTCCACCCCATGGTCTACATCCTAAACCCTGCCTTGACTGCGGCATTCTACCCAATTGAGAATTGAGCATTGTTATAAGTTGGCGCCGACAGAGTGTATCAAAAATAAGTTGGAAAGGGTATTTAAAGATTACTAGAAAATCAATATGCCTTTTCATAAAGATTCGAACCACCTGCTTAGAGGAAGACAGGTTTTTTAGCCGCTCGGTTTGAACAGGCGCTTCTCCTCCCTTCCCCCTTGGTCAGGAGATATAGGCGGTATCAGTCTGTCGTTCAGAGGGCCGATTCATAAAAAAACGGTTTACCTAACTTATTTTCAAGTTTCAAGTAAATTGAGAAAGCAAATTTTATGGGCCAGTGATGGCGAAGATGAAGGGAATACGCAGATCATCCAACCGATCATCCAAGCGCAGTAAGCACTCTCAAACGACTGAGACAACTGCTGAAGCCCCTAGTTTGACGCCTAAGCAGCAGCTGGCTCTAAAACGCAAAGCTGCTAAGGAGAGAAAAGCCCTGATTCGGTATACAGTCACCTCCTTTTTCGCGTCTGCTTTTTTTGGGCTGTTGCTGGGCTTGTTTGCGGAGCCAAAATTAGGGGTTGGCGCCACCTTTGCGCTGCTTTGTCTGACGCTATCTTTCAAATATCCTCGGCAGGCCATTTACGCCTTCATCATTTACATTCCGTTCAGTGGTACGGTTACCTACGCCTTGGGCGGCAGCTCTATTCTTCAGCTAGCTAAGGATGCTTTTTATATTCCAGCCTTGATTGGCGTTATTCAATTCTGTCGTAAGAATCGCCTACCCATCCTGATTCCCAGATCTATAAAGCTGCCAGCAGGAATTCTACTCACAATTGTCTTGATCACATTGTTTCTGGTCAATAGCGTGCAGCAGTTGGATGCAGCGGCCGGCGAGCATCCATTTTTGATGGGTGTCTTGGGCATTAAGATCCTGCTGAGTTACCTGCTGATGATTACCTGCATCTACTATCTGATTCGCAGTAAGGAGGATCTCTATTTTATTCTGCGAACTCAGGTGGTGCTTATCTTAGTCTGCTGCGGCTTGTGTTTCATGCAGTACTTGATGCTAAAAACGGGTTTCTGCCGGGGCACTGTAGGGACAGGTGAGGCGCTGTTTAAAGCTTCTTTAGAGGCCAGGTGTTTTGTGGGCGGGTCCCTACTGTATACGCCGAGCCAGGGTCAAATTCGGTTGCCTGGAACGTTTGTCGCCCCTTGGCAATGGGGTTGGTTTCTGATTTCCAGCGCCTTTTTCAGTTTTGGCACTGCCTTTAGCGATCGCTCCCCTCTCTGGCGCATGATGGGCCTGTATTCCCTGGCGGCCGTATTTATTATGGCTGTGCTTTCCGGGCAGCGCATTGCGCTGGGATTGGTGCCCATCGTTGTGGTGACCTTACTGTTTTTAACCGGACAAATCGCTAACCTGAAGCGGTTTATCCCCATCGGTATCGGCCTTGCCCTGATTCTTGGCTTTCTAATCCTGAATAACCCTGAGGTGGTTCAACAACGTTGGCAGAGCTTCCAAGACCGATGGAATGCTTCACCGCCTCACGAATTTGTCAAACAGCAGTTCTTGTGGGCTACCAGAGAACAAAAGGGCCTGCTCGGTCGAGGGTTGGGACGCGGCACTAATGCCGCTCGCGTCTTCGGCAAAGTAGAATTGGTTGAAACCTATCACCCCAAGCTATGGTTTGAGATTGGTCCGTTGGGTCTGCTGGCGGTTTTAGGGCTCTACACCACGTTGATCGTGGCCACCTTCAAAGCTTATCGAGCGACTAAGGAACCTAACTTGCGGGGTTATGCCGCCTCAATGTGGGTGTTTGTATTGTTTATCAGCTACTTCCCCTATTACTACGCTTTGGATGTCGATCCCGTTAACGTTTACTATTGGCTGGCCGCTGGCATCGCCCTGAAACTGCCAGACATTGATCGCTTAGAGAGACTGGAGCAAAGTCTAGAAGATCCGACCGCCAAATTGAATAAGCGCAAGCTGAGGCGACTGAAAAAGTCGACAAAATTTGGCTAGTCCCAACCGTCCATCCCGCTTTTCCCTAGGAGAACTTAACTGTGACCTGGCCGCTGATTTCTGTGATTATTCCTACCTATGGACGTGAGGAGGTTCTGCGAAGCACTCTGGAAAGTGTTCTAAAGCAGGATTATGCAGCGTTTGAGGTATTGGTGGCGGATCAAACTAAAGATCATCAGCCCGAAACCCAAGCTTTGCTAGAGAGGCTGGCGACAACCGAACAGATTCAACTCTACCGTTTGAATTGGGCGAGTCTACCTGGGGCTCGCAATTATGCGGTTGAAAGGGCTAATGGAGAGATCATCCTATTTATTGATGATGATGTAGAGCTGCCGCCCGGTTTTCTCCAAGCTCACGCCCGCAATTACCAAACCCGCTCCGATATCGGAGCAGTGGCGGGTCGAGTGTTTGACCGGATGAAACTGGCGGATGCTGGCGCTGGTCTCCAAATTGAGGATCTTCCCCCCGAAGCGATGGATCCGGGCATTGCCTGGTATTACATTGACCTGGTTCACACAATTAAGCCCCAGCCGGTGCTAACCGCTCGAGGGTGTAATATGTCGTTCCGACGAGAAATCTTTGAAAGATATCATCTCCGATTTGATGAACGATTTTGCGGCAGTGCAGTGCGGGAAGAGTCTGACTTCTGCCTGAGGATGCGAAAAACAGGGTTAAAAATCTGGTACGACCCGAAGGCTCATCTGGTTCATCTCGGAGAAGAAACTGGCGGTTGCCATGACATCAGCATGCGATCGCTACAATATCAAGTCACCTTTTACCACAACCACTTCTTGATGGGGTTGAAAAACCTCACCCCTCTGCAGGCGATTCGTTTATTCGCCCGGTTGTTTGATTGTCATGTACTGGGGCGTCCCCCTTGCAATAAGAGTGGATCCCCGATCAAGATCATTAGCCGCTTTGGCTTCTACCTTCTAGGTTTCTTAAACGCCCTGATCACCTTGATTCGTACGACGGGTAAGGACAAGCGAAGGTTTAGTTTGGCTGATCAAGCAGACCCTCACTCTGCGACAGCAGTTAATCCAGCTTCTGAGGAACCAGTAGAAAGGGGTAATCGCCCATTAGAAACCAAGCCATGAGAATTTTGATCGCTAGTCATACCTATATTGTTGATCTCAACTGCGCCAAGTTCCGAGCCTTAGCTGGACTGGAACCAGATGTAGACGTGACGATCGTGGCGCCTAAGCGTTGGAATCCCGGCGGCGTCCAGAGCCAACTGATCGAAACTCAACCCTGGCAGGCAGGTTCGTTTCGGGTGGAGCCAGTCGCTAACTTTAGCCAAAACAATCAAGGGCTAATGTGTTTTGGCGCTGATCTAATCCAACTGCTGCGTCAGTTTCGACCCCAAATTATTCAGGTGGAGCAAGGGGCCAAAGCGCTGGCTTATGCCCAGACCATCACCCTAAATCGGATCTTAGGATTGCGGGCCAAGAATCTCTTCTTCACTTGGTGGAACCTGCCCTATGAGTTGAAGTTTCCAGTTTCCCTATTAGAAGCCTATAATTTGCGCCATACTGATGGAATTGTGGCGGGCAATCAAGATGGAGCGGATATCTTGCGGCAACGGGGGTATGCTGGTGAAATCCGAGTCATGCCTCAACTGGGGGTGGACGAGACCCTGTTTCGACCTCAGCCCCAGCCAGACCTGGCAGCCAAGTTAGGCATTCAACCCGAAGACTTTGTGGTGGGGTTTGTAGGGCGATTTGTCGAGGAAAAAGGGTTGCTGACGCTGATCAAAGCATTGGAGCAGCTGGGTAACCGTCCCTGGAAATGCTTACTTCTGGGACGGGGACTATTGCAGCAACAGGTGATGAAAGAGTCTGAAGCGTCTGGGATTGGCGATCGCTTGATCTGGGTTGAGAGCGTCCCCCACGATCGCGTCCCCCGCTATATCAATCTGATGAATACCCTGGTTCTCCCATCCGAAACCACCTATCGGTTTAAAACCCTCACGTCTGTCGGCTGGAAGGAACAGTTTGGCCATGTCCTAATCGAAGCCATGGCTTGCCAGGTTCCTGTCATTGGCTCTGATTCTGGCGAAATCCCCCATGTGATTGGAGCAACGGGCCTGATCTTTCCAGAGGGTAAGGCGAATATCTTGGCTGACTGCCTGCAAAAGCTCATGGAACAACCAGAATTCAGACATGATCTGGCGAAACGCGGCTACGATCGGGTCATGACTCATTACACCAATCGGGCTCTAGCGGAACAGCTATTAAACTTTTACAAGTCTTTGATGGATTAACCGCACTTCTTAAGCCTTAGAGATTTGCAGCTAAATCACATGCCCTCTACCCATCCACCTCTCTCCACTCTTCTACTGGGACTTTTTTGACCCTAACCCCTTACCCTTTACCGGCTCGGGCGCACCATTCAAGTACTCGATTCCAGGCCCACCAGTGATCCGGATCTTGGGCTTGCTGTTGGGCGAACACACTGCTGATGTATCCGACATGTCCGCCATGGTGAGTTAGGACTAAATCGATGGCTGGATTGTCTATACAAGCCGCCTTGAGATCGGCTGCAAGAGTGGGATCAAACATAGGGTCGTCCGTTGCATAGAGAATTAAGGTGGGTTGCTTGAGCTGGGGTAATAGGGGCAGGGCGCTACTGGCCTGGTAATAGGCTTCCACTGAAGGGAACCCCAATCGGCCAATCACCAGTTCGTGATCGAATCCCCAAATGCTGTTGGCGCGCTGAATCGCCAGCGGATCAATGGCGCCGGGGTGGCAATGATGTATTTTCCAAGCCAGTTGCTTCAGATTACGTGCGATCGCTTTTTCCAAGTACTTGCCCAAAGGATGTTTGACCAGGTAGGACAATGAACGGTTGGAATCCAGACTCGGACAAATGACGGCGCCCCCGCCAATATCTGACGCCTGCAGATCAAGGTCGGGGCCCCAGGCGGCGATCGCTTGAGCGGCTTTCACTGCCCATAAGGCCAATTGCCCCCCCAGCGAAAAACCCGTAAACCAAAAGGGAGCAGGACACCCCATCGCCTTCGCCTGAGCGGCGATGCGGACAAAATCTTCTCCCTCGTATAAGCCATCAGCCGTCAAGGTTGGAGACAGTTCAGCTGTTTTGCCATGGGCTCGCCAGTCAAATAGCGCCACAGCATAGTTTTGGCCAAAGGCTTTGCGTCCCAGAAGCCTTAGGAACCATTGGTTTTGCAGATCGCCGGTAATGCCGTAGGTGCCTACGATAGTTCCCTGCGGCTGCTCGGGAATAGCCTGGAGGCCAAAAATTGGCGTGTTCCCCGCCCCGATAAAGATGTGTTCCTGATAAGGCGGTTCTGGATCAGGGATGGATTTTTCCCAAGTTCGGCTCGCTGCCAGTGTAGCGTAGAGGGTCATTGACAGCCCATTTCTGAGTAGTCTGGGAGCGTGGAAGGGAGCGATGGAAAGGCGGTTACAGGAGCGAATTGACGTCAAGGTTATCTAAATTAATCGGCATCAAGTTTGCAGTTTGAGGGCGTAGACGTTAGACGGTAGACATTAGAAGGGGAGTGTGGCGGCTTCCCTGTACAGATTAGCTGTCTTACCCCCTGCCTACTGCTTAATGTGAAAACCAAATGGCAAACATTACTTCTTTCGAAATTTAACGCAGAGTGAAGTTAAACGTAAAGTTCACGGTTAACGCAGTTTGATTGGTTCCATTGGGAAAAGGACCAAAGGGAGCGGCGGACCAAACAGCTCAGCCGGAAAATTACACGCTTGATTTTGAGGTTGGGAAAATGGGTGGGGTTCGCCATAACTCGCTAAACAGTCAGCTGACCTGGCCATTGACTTGACACTGTTATGCTGAGACTCCTTGTTTCCAAGTCGGCGCTTGGAAATGTTAGTCATAGAAGCTCTAGCTGCCGACGATAAATATACTATCTTGTTCGAATCTTCCCATTTTAAGTTGGTAGCCGTACAGTCAACCAGATTGTTCATTGTTAGAGTAAAGTGAGCTGATAACGGGTAAAGAAGAATTCAAGCAAAGGAGCCTCGATACATAATGATTTAGGCGGTTTAAGCCATCCAAATT
Source organism: Pseudanabaenales cyanobacterium (assembly GCA_022360135.1). Taxonomy (GTDB): domain Bacteria; phylum Cyanobacteriota; class Cyanobacteriia; order Phormidesmidales; family Phormidesmidaceae; genus JAKSDM01. The sequence continues at coordinate 6,483 of JAKSDM010001110.1, forward strand.
GGATGCAAGCGCCTGGTTGTATTCAACAGTATTCAGGCGCTGGATCCGAGGCCCAAAAGATGAAGAAAAATAAAGAAAAAACAGTTGTCGCGCTGGCGGAAAATATCGGCATTGTTAAGAGAAGCAGCTTGGTTTGGCGCAAATAAAATGAATCGCCTTTTAACATTCAGAAAAACTAGATTCCTTAGCCTCCGTTGGAAACTGCTCGGAGGCTTTACCGTGGTTTTCAGTGTAGTCTTTGCTACCGCTTTCTACTGGTTTTATAGTTTTTCTATTCAGAAAGCGATGACCCGACTGCGGGAGGACATGAAATCCACTGCCATCGGTACGGCCAATGGGCTAAATGTGGAAGAGTTGATTACCCTCTATCAGGAAGGAGAACCGAGTCCAGACGGTCTACCGGATGATCCGCGCTACAAGAAGCAGATAGCCTGGTTTAGGAAAATAAAAGCTATCGAACCTCGCGCCTGGCCTTTGACTTATGTGGTTGTAGAGGGTAACCCCGATAACCCCAATATCGATAAACTAGAGGGAGCCCCAAACATTTATACACTGTATCTGGCTGATCTTCTGCTTTACTATGATCCTGCGAAAGCAGTGCAATTCTTGGAGCCTGGCAACGCTAGCAAATACACCCTCAAAGCTTACAGAGAAGGTGAATTGGTTGAAAGGCCCCTCTATACTGATGAGTTTGGCAGTTGGATCTCTACCTATGTGCCGCTCAAGAATAGGTCTGGAGAAGTTGTCGCTATGCTGGGCCTCGATTTTGAGGCTGACTATGTTAATGAAGTTAAGCAGGGCATCAGAAATAAGATGTTGATCGCCTTCGGTATCACCTATGGCTCCTTGTTCATTTTGGTTCACCTAATCTCTGACATCTTTACCAAACCTTTAGTTAGTTTAACCGCGATCGCGAAGGAAATTGGGGGAGGAAATTACAATCCAGACACCTTATTTTCTAACCAGAAACTGACTAATGATGAACTGGGAATTCTGGCCCAGACTTTTGAGGGGATGACACAGCAGTTGCGAGACTCCTTCACCGCCCTAGAAAAGACAAATGAAGAGCTAGAAATTCGAGTTGAAGAACGAACTGCTGAATTAGCCAAAGCCAAAGAACAAGCAGAAGTGGCCAACCAAGCGAAGAGCGAGTTTCTGGCCAATATGAGTCACGAACTGCGCACCCCACTGAATGGCATTTTGGGCTATACCCAAATTTTTAAGCGGGATAAAACATTACCGCCTAAACAGCAAGACAATATTGGCATCATTCACCAATGCGGCTCTCATCTACTGACGTTGATTAATGATATTTTAGACATTTCCAAAATCGAAGCCAGAAAACTGGAACTCTACCCCAAAGATTTTTATTTTGAAGCCTTCTTGTTGGGAGTCAAGGAAATCTGCCGCATTAAAGCTGAGCAAAAAGAAATTGACTTCCATTATCAAGTGCTAAACCAGCTTCCCAGGGCCTTACATACGGATGAAAAACGGTTGCGTCAAGTGTTGATTAATCTCTTAGGCAACGCGATTAAATTTACTGAGAAAGGGAGTGTTGCCTTTAAGGTTGGCATGCTTGGACAATCACCATCATCAGAAGCGCAGAATAGCACGAAGACAGAGGAGCATGAGGATAGAAGCAAAGCAGATTCATTACCCAGCCAAACTCAAAACTCAAAACTCAAAAATTGGCAAATCCGCTTCCAAGTTGAAGATACTGGAATTGGGATGCAGCCTGAGCATTTGGCGAGAATTTTTCTGCCCTTTGAACAAGTAGGAGATAGTACACACAAGGTCCAAGGGACGGGTTTAGGACTGACCATTAGTCATCAAATTGTCACCTTGATGGGAGGCGAACTGCAGGTTGAGAGTACATACGGCCAAGGCAGCAAATTTTGGTTTGACCTTGATTTGCCCGAGGCCACTCAGGGATTTGAATTAGAACAAGCGAAGTCTGCTCAAATCGTCATCGGCTACCAGGGAAAAAATCGCAGTGTCCTGATCGTCGATGACCGCTGGGAAAACCGTTCTGTAATCGTCAATATGCTTAAACCAGTTGGATTTGAGGTGTTTGAAGCTGGCAATGGGCAAGAGGGATTAGAAAAAGCCCAGGCGGATCATCCGGATGTCATCATCACTGATCTGATCATGCCTGTTATGGATGGCTTGGAGATGGCCCAACGATTGCGTCAGTCGGATACCTTGAAAGATGTGATTATCTTCGCCTCCTCGGCCTCGGTCTTTAGCTTTGATCGCCAGCGGAGTCGAGATGCGGGCTGTCATGATTTTCTGCCTAAACCCGTCCAGTTGGATGAATTATTTGACCAGTTAAAGCATTACCTGGGTTTGGAATGGATATATGGCGCAACGGATGCGACACCCTCAGAAACCCAAACCTCCATTCCCTCAACAACTGAACTGATTTTCCCTCCGGTTGAGGAACTCAAAGTTCTGTATAAAGCAGCTAAGCGCGGTGATATTGTAGGTATTCAGGAGGAGGCAAATCGAATCAAATTGCTGGATCTCAAGTATGGCGCCTTCGCCGATAGAATCCATGAACTGGCGGAAAGTTTTGATGACGAAACGATTATTAAGCTGGTTAAGCCCCACCAATCTTGATATTTCGTTATGAATACCTCTAAACAAGATTTAATTCTGGTTGTTGATGATAATCCAGCTAACATTAAAGTTCTGTTCGATCTGCTGAAAGAGTCTTGCTTTAGAGTCTTTGTCGCCAAGAGTGGCGAAAGCGCATTAGAAAAGATTGAAGCAGCCCCCCCAGACTTAATTTTATTGGACGTGCTTATGCCTGGGATGGATGGGTTTGAAACCTGTCATCGTTTAAAGGAAAATCCCAAAACTAAAGATATCCCGGTTATTTTTATGACGGCGTTGGCGGAAGTGGCGGATAAGGTTAAAGGGTTGAAGTTAGGGGCAATCGACTATATCACCAAACCGATTGAACATGAAGAGGCTTTAGCCCGAATCAACGTTCATCTTGAACTGCGGAGAACCCAATTACGCTTAATTCAGGAAGAAAAAATGTACTCCTTAGGGCAGTTAGTCGCTGGAATTGCCCATGAAATTAATAATCCGGTCAGTTTCATCTATGGCAACATCAGTCACGCCCGAGAATATGTCGACGGTCTACTCAAACTGTTGAATATCTATGAGACGGTTACTCCCCATGACATTCCAGAAGTTCAAGCCTGCTCTAAAGAAATTGATCTTGCGTTCCTCAGGCAAGATCTGCCAAAAATTATATCTTCAATGGAGATGGGCGCTAGTCGGATTATGGAGATTGTGCGATCGCTACAGATATTTTCTCGCTCAGATGAAGCGGAACGCAAGGCCGTAGATGTGCATCGGGGACTTGATAGCACCCTGATGCTCTTAAGCAGTCGGCTGAAGGAAACGGCGGATCGTCCAGCTATCGAGGTCGTCAAAGAATATGGTCAATTGCCTGTGTTTGAGTGTTATCCGGGACCGCTCAACCAGGTTTTCATGAATCTCTTAGCCAATGGCATTGATGCGATCGAGGAGAAAATTGAGGGTTGGCAAGACAAGAACCCAATTCAAGCTTCAGATTTTATCCCCAAAATCACAATCCGTACAGATGTCAATAGAGAACACGCTAGCTTAATGATTCAGATTGCCGACAATGGCGCTGGAATCCCAGACAATATTCAGCAGAAAATCTTTGAACAGTTTTTTTCCACCAAAGCAGTGGGTAAGGGAACGGGGTTAGGACTCGCGATCGTTTATCAAATCGTGGCTGGAAAACACGGTGGGACCATTACTTATCAATCTCAAGTGGGTGAGGGAACCGAATTCACAGTTACGCTGCCCTTGCTTGCTGCCGAGTAGTCTAATTTCGAGTAATCGCCAAACCACAGGTGGGCAATGCCGGACAAGCCATCCCATAGCGAGTTAAGCCATTC
>JAKSDM010001103.1 GCA_022360135.1 Pseudanabaenales cyanobacterium
ACCGGTTCCGCCACCGCTGTCAGGCGTCCTCCGGCGTCATCTGCACCATCGCGTATGACGAATGATGATTATGACTTGTCGAGTGCTGCTGGCGAGCATGGGCCTCCGCCTCTGCATATCGCTCTTTGTTACATCTGACTAGCTCCACGGCGGCGATAAAATAATCGGTTGATGAACGCAGGGGCCGCTGATGGGCTCGGTCATAGGCATAAAGGGTTTTGCCGTCTTCAACCAGTCGTTTCAGGTCGGCTCCGGTAAAACCTTCCGTTGCCGAAACTAACTGGGAAATGTCTGCATCGGCTAAAGCAGCAGGCAATGGGCTGAGATGCTCCGTTAAAATTGCCGACCTGGCTTCCTGATTGGGCAGACGTAGCTCCAGCCACAGTTCAATTCGACCTGAGCGCACTAGCGCAGGCGGCAAGCTGCTCACATGCATCGCCGTCATCATCAAACAGACTCGGCCTGCACTTTCACTCTCTAGACCATCGAGCATGGTTAATAGGTAGCGGTAGAAACCCTGTTCTTCCCCACCTTCAAAGATGACATCGCCATCATCAATGAAAACAATGGAAGGGGCATTCTGCTTGGCGGCTTCAAACACCTGATGAATGCTACCGTAAAAGTTTCCTGTCCCTGATATGAATGTGCCATCAATCAGAAAAAACTTGCTTTTAAGTCGATGTGCTAAGGCGCGGCCAATCGTTGTTTTACCTGTCCCAGGCGGTCCCGCCAGCAATACCCCACGTTTGGGTTTCAGCTGTAGTTCAGTGGCAAGGACATCATTTTCAAGGGGCAAGATAATATTCGCCTTTAAACTCTCGATCACATCATCAACCCCTTTGAGAGTCTCTAAGTCAACTGCTTGAACCTCGCCCAAATCAATGTTGCTGATCAACTGTTGGGCTCTAAGATACTGAATAAAATCATCAGTCTCAAGTTTTCCTTCTTGCTTGAGCCAAAGGCAGGCGGTTTTGAGCTGATGGGCGTTCAGTTTGCTGGCGAAACGATAGATTTTGTCATATTCCAGAGCGATCGCAGCCTCTTGCCCGAGATAATGCTGGCACAAGAATTGATAGTCTGCCTGCTTAAAGCGCTCAATACTGATATGACAGGCTCGCTGATTAAGCGACTGGAAGGCGCAGGGTTGACCGCCAAAAACAAGTCGCTTATTGGCTTGACCGGCATAGGCGCAAAGCATCAGAAGGGGAATATCCAATAAGCGAAGACGAGGATATGAACCGCTTTGACAAGTCAAATGCCATAGCAAATGCATATCATCAACCACAACCGTGTCATGGCTGCTGAACGCTTCCATCACTAACTGCTCAAAAACCTCTTCAATCGCTAGGGGATGATGTTGGCGAAGGGTGTCAATGAAATCCTTCATCTGGAAAACCGTCCCTCCTAGCTGGTGAAGCACTGCCTGTAGAAGGGTTGTTTTTCCTATCCCGGCTCTGCCAGAGAGAATAAAGACATGGTGGAGTGGTAAATGCTTGAGGAATCTATCGAATGCCTGCTGTTGAGAAGGAGAAAGGGGGTCAGTCATCAGATTGCCCTCAGTAGGTATACTCAATTAAATTTCCAGACCAAGCCTTGGCCTGCCTGGGTTTCAGTGTACGAATTCCGCCCCTTGAATGCACATCAGCTTAGCCAATGGTTTTAGGGCCAGAAGGTGGGATGAACAAACTGATAGCCAGTCCCCTTCAGTTTGGCGTTAGAAACGCGGATGTTGTAGGGGCGATCGCTGGGCTGGGTTTCATCCCACTGCACCGGGTCGAGGTGATAGCGCTGGCACACCGTGTCAATCAGTTCTCTAACCGTGAGAATTTCATCCTGCACCAAATTGTAGAGGCCCGACAGGCGATGTTGGCGCACCCAATCAATCGCCCCCACAATGTCATGTAGATGAACCCAGTTACTGCCTTCATTTCCTTTGCCGGGTCGGGTCGCCCCCGCCGCCCGACTGTAGATTTTCTCCAACGTCCTTCCCGGGCCATAGATGCCGCCGAGTCGCAGGATGCAAATCTGGCGCTGAGGGGTCATGGTTTCTAGCAATGTCTGTTCAGTGGCGACAATAATTCTGCCATTATCAGTCGCCGGGACAGCGGGGGCGTCTTCAGTCACCCATGCGCCATGATGCTGACCATAGACTGAATAGGTGCTGGTATAGATCAGCTGCTGCACAGTCGTACTGGGAAGAACTTGGGCCAGGGTTTTGGCCGTGCCTAGGTAGGTGTCGGCATAGTTAGCCCCCCGCTTAGAGCCCACACAGAGAAGAACAATCTGCCGATCGCTCAGCAGCGATCGCAACTGCTCAGCGTCCGTACCGCGCACCACTTCCACCTGATCAGCAACGTTCATCAGTTCGCTCACCCGCTCGGTGCGGGTGGTGGTGGCGAGAACAGCAAGGCCCTGGGCTCGCCAGCGTTGGGCGACGCATGACCCCACATAGCCACAGCCGATGATAGCGGCTTTCATGATTCACCCTCTGCTTGAACAATATCAAAGTAAGTCAGCGCCCACCGCTCGGCGCCCAGGTTGCCCGCCTCAGCGTCGGCTAGGCTCACGGTAGACCCCATAGGCCGAAAATATCCCCAACAGAAATCCAAATAGGTGTCCCCACCAAGCAACCCCGACCTGAGTTGGCAAGGCGCCCCATAAAAAGTAGCTGTAATTGATTAACACAAACACCGACAACAGCAGCGGCATAAATCGTTTTTCGAGCCAGCCAATGGTCAACAAATAGCCAAACAGGGTATACACTACCCCACTCAATCCATGGGCGCTAGTGGGTCCCAGCAGCCAACAAGCCGCCCCGCCGCCAATCCACCCAATCAAAACCGTAATCCAAAAATCTTGTTTACTCTTGGCCAATATCAGCCAGCTAAAGATCGCAAAGGCAATGCTGTTCCCCATCAGATGGGCAAAATTCGCATGGGAAAAGGCGGATAGAAAAATCCCTGAGGCCCCATCCAGGCTGCGAGGATGCACCGGAAAATTCCAACCCCCTTGAAAGAAAACCTGATCAATAATTTCTTGCGCCCAGGGAATCGCCAAAATTTGCAACGGCAATAATAATTTACCCTGCCAACGAGCCAGGGCGCCCCGATTCGCCTTCCCCCCAGACGAGGTCGCCATGGGTCGCCCCCTTGAATATACCTTTGCCATCAGTTTTTCGAACTTTGCCGGTATCGGATCTTCACTGATCATTGCATCTGCTGTAATGGTAATACCAGCCTAGCCTTAACCCTTGGCGATTGACCATATTTGACCCCAGGCAATCTTCCCTAACGTTGATTTCACTTTGATTTCATAGTAGCCTGCCAGGTTTATGGAGTAGGCGGTTTTAATTTTACTGGTAGGTTTAAGAAAATGAGGGTTTTACTAGTTGAAGATGAACCCGATCTGGGCGCCGCCATTAAACGAACATTAATCCAGGAGGCCTATGTGGTGGACTGGGTCCAAGATGGGGCGGAGGCGGAGGGCTATCTGGAAAGCAGTTGGACTGAGTACACAGTGGCCATCTTAGATTGGCTGCTGCCGGGGATGTCTGGCTTAGAGCTGTGCCAACGACTGCGATCGCAAAACAATCCGCTACCAGTCCTGATGCTGACAGCTAAAGACCGGCTCGAGGATAAAGTCATGGGTTTGGATGCTGGGGCCGATGACTACCTGGTGAAACCTTTTGGCATGGTCGAACTGCTGGCGCGGCTGCGGGCGCTGCGGCGACGCTCACCCCAACTGGAGCCCACCCAACTTCAGATTGGCGTGCTGACGCTGGACTACAACACTCGAATTGCTTACTTGAAAGATGCAACAGGTGAATCTCAGCCCGTGGAGCTAACTCACAAGGAGTTCCAACTTTTAGAATACTTTATGCGGCACCCAAACCAGATCCTTACCCGTGACCAGGTTCTGAATCGGTTGTGGGAACTCGGCGCAGAACCCGCAAGTAATGTGGTCGCCGCCCAAATGCGGTTGCTGCGGCGTAAGCTCGATCAGCATAGCTTTGAGCCCTTAATTGAGACTGTCTATGGGATGGGATATCGCCTCAAAGCTCCCGGCAAATCGAAATAGGCTCTTTAGCCTGACTCGTTGGCGATTGGCGGGGTGGTACGCTGGCGTCATGGGATTGGTGCTCAGTATAGGCGGGCTGGGCATGTATGAGGCGATCGCCCATGCCCATCGAGTCACTGCAGACCGAGAACTAGAGTCTACAGCAGAAACCCTGCATCGGAACTTGGAAACGACCCTAAAACAGCCCGGTCGTCTGGAGATAGCCTCTCAGCAACTTTTGCCCAATTTATGTCTAGTGAATGACAACTGTTTCTCCTCAGCAGAGCCCCCTACTGATCATCTATCAAATGGAGTCTACCAGAACGATTACTTCTATATTCGCATATTGGATCAATCGGGAAGTCTGTTCGCCCTTGCAGGGCTCCACCTTCAAGGCTTGCCGCCGCCAACAAAAGAGCCGAGTTGGCAATCTCTCAAAGACGGTGAGGGAAATCGCTACCGTCAAATTTCTTTGCCGCTTCACACCCAAGAGGATCTTTTCTGGGGCTACTTGCAGGTCGGTCGTTCTTTCAAGGACTTTGAGGATTATCTGGCTGCTGTCAGGCTGATCATGGGATTGGGTCTGCCGCTGACGATGCTGCTGGTGGGGGCCGCCAGTTGGTGGCTAGCCGGACGAG
>JAKSDM010001101.1 GCA_022360135.1 Pseudanabaenales cyanobacterium
AACATAAGGCGTAATCTGATGGCAGACAACAATGCCTTGGGGGTTACCAAAGCGATGGTCACAATGACCATCAGACTTATATCGGTTTTCATTTGCATGGACTACACCCCACACCCTACACCGAATGGCCCTGAAATAAGCCATGTGGGCAATGCCCACCCTACGGAATATCAGGGCTTTTAGCGATTTATAAACTCTTAATTTCAGTGCCATTCCACCCTACACCCTATACCCTGCCTTCACTGAAATGTATTCCACCCAAGTGAGAATCGCTAACTCTCCTCTACAAAATTAGCTATCGTTCGGAAATTCCGATAATGCTCTAATATCTGCAATAACTGTCTCTCAGTGGGTGCGATGTACTCTAGAGGCACACTGATCATTGGATTGAGTTTTGAGCCTATAAAGGCGGAGCGAACATCAGTATGTAACCCAATGAGAACTTTGTTGGGATGCTGAAGTGTCTTGTGGGTATAAGCTACCCCAAGTTCTACGCAGGCTCCCTCATCAGGTACACGACCATCTAGCACGAACAAAAATACATTAGACTCCATAATTTTTGTTGTATCCAGTTGGAATATCGCCGATCTGCACTCCTCTTTCGTCATCTTGTTATAAAGCGTCTGATTAAGCTCTATACCATCGCGCTGTGGCAAGAAAACTTGATAACCAAGTCCCTCCAGTTTTTCCGTGAGGTATTGGTTAAAGTGGCGTTCGGCTTGTGAAAATAGAGGCGCTGCAAAGTAAACGAGCATTGGTAAATTAATGGAATGGTTGTGAGCTTGCAAGTCATACTCATAACGAGTATGATTTATAGAGTAGCTTACTACAAGTCTTGATCGTTGTTCAAATCCACTCAAACACCTGACGCAATTTCTAGGAGAATACTCATGGTTGCAACTGCTTCTCGGGAGGCTAAATCCTTTCGCCGCTTCTACCCGACACGCATTGACCTGGCGGCTGACATTCGGTCTCAGGTAGTCGATATTCTGAGCCAGTCTCTGGCCACCACACTTGACCTTAAGACTCAAGCTAAGCAGGCGCACTGGAACGTCAAGGGCATGAATTTTTATCAACTCCATGAACTCTTCGACGAACTCGCCTCAGAACTGGAAGAGTATGTCGATATGGCAGCTGAGCGAATTACTGCGCTTGGCGGCGTAGCTATGGGCACTGCCCGGATCGCTGCTGCTGACTCTATTCTGCCAGAGTATCCCTACGACATTGACACTGGGGAAGCGCATGTCGCTGCCTTGGCTGAACGTTTTGCCGCCTATGCAGCCCATGTCCGCATCGCCATTGACCAAACTGATGAGTTAGGCGACTCTGACACAGCAGACCTCTACACTGAGATCTCCCGTACCATCGATAAGCGTCTGTGGTTTCTAGAAGCACACCTGGTTAAGAAAGGAGATGTTGCTCAGTAGATAGAAATAGAGGTAGACGGTAGGGGGTAGACGGGGTGCTTGGCAGCGCCTGATCGCAGAGTGGCTTTCTGATCCCCTGCCTACTGTATACCGTCTACCCAACAGCTTGCCTAGTCGCCGCCCCAAAGACTCTATCAATACTAATGCCGATACCCGCATTGGCGAGTTTAATCAGTGAGACACCAGGCATTGGAACCCTTGACATGATCTGCGCCTCAAATTTCCAGGCATAACGTAAACACTATATGCCAATCAGATTGTAACGGTTCTCAAAATAAAAGTGTTATCCCAGAAATCGCATCAGCTGACTCTTTGTCCCCCTAAATTTTCTCCCCCTAAATTTTCTCCCCCTAAATTAAGTTGACAATTATTCTTACTTAACTTACCTTCTTAAATTTCCAGGAAATGGGGTTAACGGACTGAATAGGTAGCCATAGATCAAAAGTCGATAAATCAAAAGTCGATAAACATCTCCAGTCTCACGGACTCTAGATTTTCGCCATTGTGATGCGGTGAACCGGCCCATCAGCCTAGCGATCGCACCAACCTACATCAGGATAAAACCATTAGAGATAGACCGAGAACAAGCAGGCTCGGAGGAAAGTATGAGGATTACATGGAGGCGATACATTTTAGATAGCCCCGCCGATCCAAGGGAAATTGCCCGGGTTGAGCAGATATTTGGCGTCCAATTTCCCAATGACTACAAAACTTGTGTCGTGGAAAATCAGGGCAAGACCCCCGAGCCTAGACGGTTCAGCGTTGATGAAAAAGGCTTAGAAAGCATTTTCCAATGTCTACTTCATTTCGACCCTAAGAACACTGACTACAATCTCCTAGATGAATACACCTTCTACTTCGAGGGTGATATTCCCGAAGGCGTCATCCCCTTCGCCGATGATCCAGTTGGAAATCGTCTATGCTTTGACTTCCGTCACTCTCCAGAGAATCCTAAGATAGTTTTCCTGGACAATGGGGCGCAGGGAGAAGAAGCACTATGTTTTGTCGCCAATAACTTCACCGAACTGCTCAATTCGCTGCACTGAGAATTTAGATTTGGGTTGCGGAGGGGAAGATGGGGGGAGGGATGAACAAAAGTTTTGAGGCTTGAGTTTTGAATTTAGAATTTATTATCCCCCTATCCCCACCTACCTTCTAGGTTCTAACCCCTAACTTCTTCTCAATCAAGTACTTGCCTAAAAAAAACACTTCCTGGTTGAATAGGAGCATAATAATAAACTTTTATTAAGTTGGGAGTTAAGTATGTACATCGTGCAAATTGCCTCTGAGTGCGCACCTGTTATCAAAGCTGGCGGTTTGGGCGATGTCGTATATGGCTTAAGCAGAGAGTTAGAAACTCGGGAGAATTGCGTCGAGATTATTCTGCCGAAGTACGACTGCATGCGCTACGACCATATTTGGAGGCTCCACGACGCCTATCGAGACCTGTGGGTGCCTTGGTACGGTGCGGCCATACATTGCTCAGTCTATTGTGGCTGGGTCCACGGGCAGGTGTGCTTCTTTATCGAACCTCACTCAGAAGATAACTTCTTTAATCGGGGTTGCTATTATGGGTGCTCTGACGATAATATGCGCTTTGCTTTCTTCAGTAAAGCCGCCCTGGAATTTCTGCTCCAGAGCAACAAGCGTCCCGATGTCATCCATTGCCATGACTGGCAGACCGGCTTAGTCCCAATTATGCTCTATGAGATGTATCAGCATTATGGGATGGAGCGCCAACGGGTCTGCTATACAATCCACAACTTTAAGCATCAGGGAATTGCTGGCGCTGATTTACTTTGGGCAACGGGTTTGAATCGGGAGCCCTATTACTTCCATTACGATCGCTTACGGGATAATTTCAACCCCTTTGCCCTGAATTATATGAAAGGGGGTATTGTTTATTCCAATTATGTCAATACGGTATCCCCGCATCATGCTTGGGAAGCCCACCACACCGGCATTAGCTATGGTCTAGGGCATACCCTTCATTTAAATCAGGACAAATTTGGCGGAATTCTCAACGGCATTGACTATGACATGTGGAATCCGGAGTCTGATCGCTATATTCCCTACCACTACGCCAAGCATGATTTGCAGGGAAAAGCCTTAAACAAGAAGGCCCTCAGGGATCGACTCCTGCTCAGTCATGTTGACAAACCGATTGTGGCCTTTATTGGGCGGCTAGATGATCAAAAAGGGGTTCATTTGGTTCACCATGCGATTTACCATGCGCTCCACAAGGGAGCCCAATTTGTGTTGCTGGGGTCAGCTACAGACGCAGGCATCAATAATCGGTTTTGGCACGAGAAAAATTTCTTAAACAATAATCCTGACTGTCACTTAGAACTTGGGTTTAACGAAGAACTGGCCCATCTGATCTATGCTGGGGCGGATATGATAGTGGTTCCCAGTAACTACGAACCTTGCGGACTGACTCAAGTGATTGGTTTGCAGTATGGCGCAGTACCCATTGTGCGAGGCGTTGGGGGCTTGGTGAATACGGTTTTTGACCAGGACCACGATTCAACCAAACCGCCGGAGGAGCGGAATGGCTATGTGTTCTATCAGGCTGACAATCATGCCCTGGAATCGGCGATGGATCGGGCGCTTGATTTGTGGCGCCAAAACCCTGATAGTTTCCGTCAATTGATGGTTCAGGGGATGGTGTATGACTACTCCTGGAACCATCCCGGTGAGGAGTATTTGGCGGTTTATGATCATATCCGACACAAGTGAGGCGCTGATATTGAGGTGCTGATATTAAAGATTAGACCCTAACCTTACTCGGCAAGTTCCCTGAAATACCGATTGAGCGCCTGTAAGTATATTCAACAACTCCAATTTCTTTCAAGGAGATTGAAGCAAATGATAAATAAGCGCCCAAGTAGGATGTCCACAACTGAGCTAAGAGATAGTATACAAAGGGAGCAAGAGTTATTGAG
>JAKSDM010001560.1 GCA_022360135.1 Pseudanabaenales cyanobacterium
ACGCCATCAGCGCTTGCAGACGCACCTGATTCTTGCAGAGGGATGTCCGGCAAAAAACGTATTCACCCGGATCCGCCAAGAGAGTCTTGAGGTAATCCTGCAGGCGATTGACCATTTCCGAGTCGGGGGTAAAGTCCGCGGTCGAGGCTTTAGCAATGGCCTCAGCTGCGTAGGCGGTCAGGAACGGGTCGGATCGGTCAAATCCGGGCCAGGCGGCAAAGCCGCCATCGGCTAGCTGCAGTTTTTGGATGCGCTCCAGGGCCTGATCGGCTTGTTGAGCGGGATTAAAGTCGGCAAAGGTCTGACCGTACTGTTGACCGAGAATTTGTAGATTGGCGGCGATCGCCAGCTGACTCACCGCTGGTTCTAGACACGGCAACAGCTCTGTCTGCAGCACTTGCTGAGCGGGGGCCTTGATGTCCGTGATGAGTGTGCTGGCCAGCGACACCGCTAAGCCTCCGGCATCCGTCGCGACCATCTCAGCCACAGTCAGTGGAATCGTCACCTGGTCAGAGGTGACGCCGCTCTCAACCACCTGTTCGGTAATCTCCAGCGGTTTGATCGGCAAGGATACGCGAAAGGCGTCGGTTTCGTCTCCCAATTGGCTGTTGAACCGCACCTCAGCCTGATCGGCGCGATCGGCGATGATCGGGAAGCGATATGCCTGAGCGCCTGACTCCACCTGGGTCTGGAATGCTTTGCTCTGGGAGCGCTGATCTGTTTCCACAAACTGGAGTCCCTGCCCCAGTTCACCGTTAATGGTCAATGTCCCGGTTTGATTGGTGGAGTTAACTATCGCTAGACCGGCCTCAATGCGATCGCCAGGTCGGGCGAATTGAGGCAAGAGCGGATTCGAAATCAGCGGTTTGCTGGTGACGAAGGCGGCGTCTCCGTTGCCGAAGCGGAGGTCGCCGTCGGTCGCAACCGCCATCACTCGCCAGGTGGTGAGGTCATCGGGCAGGGTGAAGGTAATTTGCGCTTGGCCCTGATCATCGGTGAGGACGGAGCCATTGTAGTAGGCCAGCGGTTTGAAGTCCTCCCGGATACGGGTGCTAGCGGCCCCAGCAGAATCGCCGCCGCCATAGCCCCAACCTTTTTCCAACGGTGAGTATAGCGGAACCAGCGTCACATCGGGACGGTTATCGGCAAACCGAGTCGAAATTGGCTGCTCAGCGTATACCGTCTCCACCAAATCCGGAGGACGGTAACCGCTCAATTGCAGCACGGCTTCGTTCACCACCATCACTGTGAACTGTCCCTTAATCGGTTGCCCTTGGGTATCCTTCAACGCCAATTGCACCGTCTGCTCCTCTCCTGGCTGTCGGGGCGAATTATCATCTGTGCCGATGGGGTTAATCTCCACAGACAGGTATCGATCATCCAGGCTGATGTCAAAGGGCGCCAAACCGATCCGGACTAGATTTTCTAGACTGCCGGGCTGCAGCTGCTCCAAAGGCTCGCCTTGACGCACCAGAACCGCCTCGACGGCTGCATTTGGCAGCATCTCCGGCGTTACTTTGAATTGAATCTGGGGCGCCCCTCCCTCGACTTTGGTGATGGTTTTGTAGAGGGTGTCGTGGCGAATCACGGCAAAGTAAAGTTCGGCCTCTGGATAAGGCGATTCAATCAAAACGGTTGCGGTCTCACCTGGCTGATAGCGGGCTTTGTCGAGTTTAATTTCCAACCGATCATGGCTGTATCGCCCCCCCCAATACACCGGCTGGTTTCCCGTCGCCCAAATTCGGCTATCCGTTGCCGTCAGCTGATCTGGGGCATCGGCAAAGTTGGCGCGAATGCGGTAAGCTCCCGCCTCTGGCGGGGTTAGCTCAACCGCTTGGGCCTCATCCCCCGAGCGAATTTCAGCCTGATCCACGGTTTTGTATTCCACCTGATCCTTAGGGGTGCGACTACCTTCAATCACTTGGGTGACGCTGCTATAAATGATTTGCTGCAGCTCGATGTTGACCGTTTGACCAGAACGGGCTTCGCCAGTGGGATCAGTGACGATGACTTGAATGGAAAAGGGGTTGCCAGCATCGGCAACAAAATCACTATCGAGGCCAATTAAGCGATCGCTGGGCAAGGCCGTAAAGGTTTGAGAATTAGCCACGGACAAGTTGGAGACATCGGTAACCTCCACATCTACCCAATAGGTCATCGGATAGGGTAAATCGTCCGTCACCTTCACCATTTTCCCGCCACTGCCCTGGTCATCCAGCGCTTGACTGGCTTGCAGCACATCACTAGACACCCAAGGTTTTTCCTCAGGCCAATACCACTGTCGCCCGAAGTTGAACTGCTCCCACCCCGATGGCGTGAACTCGGTGGGCGTCCGGGTAACATAGTAGGCGGCTTTACCGCCTTCAACCGGCGGACCGAACAGATAATTACTCTGGGCTTGGGCCTCAACGGTTTGACCAATCAAGGCGAATTCTTGGTCCAGCGTCAGATCCACCTTAAAGTTGGGCGGTTTGAACTCCGCCACGCGGAAATCTCCCACAATCTCAACCCCATTCTCCCCTTTGGCCTGGATGGAATAGTTACCCAAAGGTTGATTGGGCTGGATGGACCACTCCAGAGAAAAAGTACCAAAGTCATTGGTGGTTTGGGTTCCGAGATCCGTCTCGTTACCCTCCGGGTCTAAGACCGTGACGCTGTAGGTCGCATTTTTGTCCTGCTTAAGCGCGCCATTTTGCAGATAATAGGCGGTTCCGGTAAACCAAGCGGTTTCCCCCGGTTGGTAAAGCTGGCGATCCGAGAATAAAGCGCCCCGCGATTCCGGTTCCTTTCCTTCCCATCCGGCATAAATGCCATAGCGGTAGGCGCCGCTATAGTACAAGGTTCGGACAAACGCCCAGTCTTGATTTTCCCGGGCAATCACCAGCAATTTCGGCGGTTCAGCAAACCCTTGCTGCTGATCCGGATGGCATGGCTGCAAATCTTGGCGGTTCAGGAGCAGCGTCCCCAATGGATCGGTCTGACCCGTGGCGCAGGGTTGTGGGGTCGCTCCCCCGAGGTCTTCATCCAACCTTGACTGATAAATTTCAATATTGGCGGCGGCGACTGGCGAGCCATCCGCAAGATGATGGACTCGCACCAGTCCCGACTCCGGGAACCACTGAGCAAACACCCCCAAATTGGTCAACTGCGCCAGCCCGTAGTAGGACGGCTGCCGCCATTTCTGCTCACCGTTTTCCTGGTAAGGATTAGTGCGGGCTTCCACGCCATAAGCCAGCATCCCGGTTGCGGCCTTCAGTTGTTCCTGCAGTGGGATGGCGGCCTCTACGGTTTGATTCTTTTGACCGGATATGGGAAAGGTCGCCCATTGGGCGGGTTCAGGCAGTATATTCCGTTCCCCACTTTGGGGATAAGCAGAGTCAATGTAGACCAAATCAGTCGGCTGCACCACGGCAAATGCAGCCTTGTACTCGGATTCCGGCAAATTCACCGTCGAAATATTGAGCTCTAACTCTTGTGCCGCCGGAAAAATATTCAAATCCGAAGGGGCCCACAGATTCGCGGCCACATCGCCCGTATCGTACTCCAGTGTGACGGGCTCCCCTAAGGTCTGGCCAAACTCGTCTTTGATGTCGCCGCCCAGGGTAATCGTATAGGCTGTGGCCGGATCCAGCGACCAGGGATTGAGCCTCACAAAGGTGTTGCCGTCATAGCTCTGAACCAATTGGGGGGCTTCCTTGGCAGCTGGCTCAACGGTAATGTTTTCAACCACAGACTCGGCCACTAGACCATTATTGAATTCCAGCTCAGCGGCGCCGTTGACAAAACGGCCATAGGCTCCGCCAGAATCGGGCGTACCGATGAACCGGAGTTGCTTGAATTCCAGCGGGGCATAGGTGAAGATCTGACTATTTAGGGTGTTTTCGCTGATCAGATTGCCGAAGGCGGGACGCAGACCGGGGGTAAAGGTCAACTGGTAGCGGGTTGCTTTTTGCAGAGTTCGTCGGGGTGTGACGGTATACATCCAGGAACGAGCGGCCGGATCAAACTGCTCCTGAGGATAAAAGTAGTCTGCGGGTGTTTCATCCGCTTCTTGCAGGGCAATTGAGATCGGGACACCCCTTGCTTGACCCTCTGGGGTCAGAGATAAATGCTCTTTCAAGGAGGCCAAATCCAGTTTCACGTTTGATCTGAACTCCAGAGCGGTCTCTAGGTCAATCGGGTTTGACTCCGAGCCGCGACGCCCTTCCATGCCAGGCAAATAAGTCAGCTTGATCGGCTCAGTATTAAATGTCCAGGCCAGATCGTCCGCTAACTGGCGACCCTTTAGATCCGCTAGGCCAGCTTTGAGGGTG
Organism: Pseudanabaenales cyanobacterium; assembly: GCA_022360135.1. GTDB lineage: Bacteria > Cyanobacteriota > Cyanobacteriia > Phormidesmidales > Phormidesmidaceae > JAKSDM01. The sequence goes on from JAKSDM010001560.1 coordinate 4,314, forward strand.
ACTTGGCAGCGGATCGCCTTAGGAATGGCTTGATCGGCCTGAAAGCCGACCATCCGAGGGGTTAAAAAGCGAAAGTGACCTGGCAGGTCTGGCTGCAGCTCAAATTTCTTCAGAATGTCCTGCTGCTCAGGACTTTCCAGACTTTCTAAGGGGATCAGCGGTGCTTTGAAGCGAATCCGAATCTGCCCCAGTGTCTCGGTTTCCGCCGTGGGGCTGATCTGCTCAATCCAATCTGGCAGTTCTGGCAGCGGTAGGGCCGCTACTTCTGGCAAAGGCTGAGAAGGGATAACGGAGGGAAGATTGAAGCCTTGGCAGGCGGCGATTCCCAGGGCGATCGCAAGCCCCAACAAAAAGTACTTCAGAGTTCGGATGATCTGTCGACTGATAACCATTTCCCCTCCTCTCAGCACAGCTATTCCTGTATATAGATGCTATCAATTGAGAGATTCTGACAATGCCTACAATTCTTAATCCCAGAGATTTTGAGGTAATTAATCTTGACGCCTTGGGGATGAGTGAGTCTAATGAGTTAATCGATAGTGATTCTCGCCTGTTTGGCATACATCTCAAGCAAGGTAGGGGATAGGGTGTAGGCTAGAGGGTATAGCCAATCAGTCGGGCTATAGGGTGAAGCATTGATCCCTCCTTCTCGTAAAGCATTCCTTTCCTGCAGGGCTTTCCCGGCTTAAATCCGACACTGTTAGGGGTAGATATCCTGATAGCGCTCAAGTTTGTAAATTGCGTTGATATTTGTCTATGTTCTTGATCTTTGGCCAAGGATTTTTGATGGGACTTATAGTTATTTTGGCAGCTCTTATCTTGAAAATAGATACGCAGAACTTCATCAGATCTTTAACTGATGCATCACCTATTTCATAGACTATTCTTGTTGGTTGCTAACTCATGCATAAGAATCTAAGAAATAGGGATATTTGAGTATTTTTGAGTTCCAATATTCTTTAAATCCCATCAATGACCCAAC
>JAKSDM010001460.1 GCA_022360135.1 Pseudanabaenales cyanobacterium
AAAAGTGGTCGATTTAATCCGTTGCTTTTCTCGAAATTGAGTGGGTTGATATTCACCATTTTCCAAAGTATAAACCGTAAAAGTTGGTTGTTTAGGATACCCAATAAACTTTCTTCCCCCAATCCCTAAATAATCCACAATCCAATATTCTTCAATACCCATCATTTCATACCCGTCTAGTTTGAGGGCGTAATCATCACTCCAATTGCTACTGACTACTTCTATGACCAACTTAATCGACCGACCCTGAATTAAGGTAGATTCTTTCTCCCAGCGAGGTTCATTCTCAAGGTTGTCTCGATTAATAACGACGACATCGGGTTCATACCCTGATAAATTATCAATTTTGACAATACATTCTCTAGGGATAAAGTAAGGCCATCCTAAACGCCTAATTTCCAAACTCAACTCAGTGATTAGAAAACCCGCAATTTGAGAATGTTTCCCCCTAGGTTTAGGCACTTGGGTGATCACTCCGTTATGCAACTCATAGTGGTATTCCGACTCTTCTGGATACCCGTTAATAAACTGATCAAAATCAACAAAACTTGTCCTATCAAGCGCCTGGATCATAGTTTATTTATTCTCATGGAGATATAAACGCCGACAAAGAGCTTATTCGTTGCGGGTGGTTATCTGAAACCATAAACAAACGTGCGAGCAAGTATTAGACTACTAATTTAGCAGTCAATTGGCCGAAACTAATACCTGAAGCGCCGGAACCGTAGTCTGCTCTCACATAGCGTTAAGAAGCCTTAAAAAGGTTGTTTATGCAGCATCGCCAGATGATGACCGGATTCGCAGCAGTGGGCTTTGAAACTGCGATCGCCAGCCACCCTCATCCCAGTATGGTCCAGAAAACGTCCTCTCCGTCCCCCATCTGACTGCCCGACTGGGAACCAACGCCCAGGGGGCCGCCGATGTAAACTTAGAATCTGAAGCTGGCGCGAATAACCCCGTAAACAGACGAACTGGTGTTATCAAAGTCACCGTTAAGGTTATTCTTCTCTGCATAAAGGATAGCGGGGGTAATCGTCAGGAACGGATTGATCTGAATATCATAGAATCCTTCAAAGTAGAAAGGTTCATTCTCAGTGTAAGACGGTGCTTGACCGACATAGGCGCCAAGAGTGTCGCCATTGAAGAAGAGGTCAGGAAAGATAACGCCCACCCCCCAGGAGAAGGATTCCTGATCAGAGTCCTCTTGGCTGTGAAAGGCGCCATACCCCCCAATCTGAAAATGGTCAAAGTCAAGATTGAACAAACCTGCAAAAGTATTGGTCGGCGCCTCGTCAGCGTCAGGGTTACCGTGCAAAAAGGTAAGCGCTGTATCAATCAGGCCGTCGCTCAGGTAACTGATCTGAGCAATGTAGCTCTGACCGCCGCCGCCAAAAAAACCTTGGGAATCGGGGTCGCCAGCCGCATCGACTTCAACTGAATAACCAGTATCAATAACCAGGTTGTCTGTCAAGACAAAGCTGATCCCGACTCCTGTATCCCCCTCCATCTCGAAGTCATAGAATGTGGGGCTACCTGTATCGCCCACATTCGCATCATCGAAGGGGACAATGGTGCTGGTCACAAATTGATTGGTGCTGACACCATTAGCCCCAATAATGATATCGATGCGATCGCCAATCGGAAAGCTGTAGTAGACATCCCCCAAGGTAACGTCATTATCTCCTCCTCTGGTTTTAGACAATCCGCCGGGGAACCCTGAAGCGGCATCGTTGCTAGTACCCGTTTGGAGGCGAACCCGCAAGCGGTCTTCTCCCATGAAGCTGGTGTCGAAGTTTAAACGAGCCCGGTATTCGAAGGTGGTCGTTTCCCCCTCAAAAGCTGAGTTAAAAGGCGTAATCACATGGGCGTCTACTTGACCCCTGAGTTTAGTCGTGGTGGAAAACTGGTTCGCTTCCAGTTCCGCTACATTCGCTTCCAGACTAGTTATTCGGCCCGACAGCGCAGCTAATTCAGATTGGAACTCTATTTGCAAACGACGAATCACATCCAGGTCTTCAGCCGCGCCCGAATCGGCGATCAGCAGTATTAGGGTGTTCAAGCAGGCGTTCAGACCCGCGGCGAACTGATGACGAGTTAATGGCTGGTCACCCTGGTAGGTGAGATTGGGAAACCCTTCGATACACTCGTATTCTTCTACCAGCCGCTGGAGTGCAGTGAAAGCCCAGTCGGAAGGGCGCACATCAGAGAGTTCAGAAACACGAGTGACCTGGGCCAGTTGCAAGCTGGCGTTACTGTCGTTGCTGCCAGGGTATAGCTGCTCTATCTCGACCTGTTGGCGATTGGTTAGGGCGGCGACAGAGATCAGCTCGGCCGCTTCAACTGCAAGGGCGGCGCTGCCCATCACCAAGCATACACCCCAAGCTGCTGGACTGACCAGCCAGAATGTCCAAAAAATCTTTGGCATTAAACTCAATACTCTCCACACACCTTATTGGGCGTTGCTTAATCTTACTGAAAGGCTGAGTTTAAAAGAAACATCAAGCTTTCAATGACGACTTTATAACCTGAGTCAACAACGCCC
>JAKSDM010000950.1 GCA_022360135.1 Pseudanabaenales cyanobacterium
CCTATTCCCAAACGGCTGCACCTATTGCTATTACTGGGTTTCACCTATTTGGAGCATTGTGAAGCGTTGCGCTCCCGAACCATTTTCAGTTTAGGTAAATGCAAGACTGTTGACAACCTTGTAGCCATGTTGAGACTTGTTTTTAGATGCAATCGCTCTATAATCAATTTGGGTGGATGATCCACCTGAAATTACTGCCCCATAAGGTTTTCAAAGGTTTGTACCCAGTAGTACATTAGACTTTGTTCTGCCAAATTTAGCCTCAGTAAGGCTTTGAAGCCTCATAGTACTGATGAATGGGGGGAACTTCAGGTTAATCCAATAATATTGGAACTTTATTCTTTAATCCCTAGCTATTTGGCTGTGAATTGCCGCCCATTTTGGGAATAAACCCAGGACGTTCTGCATCTTCCCATCCGGCTGGACGCTTAGAGTTGTACCAGGCGATCGAGCCAATGGTCACAGCGGCGATGAAACCAATGACACCTATGAGTATCAGAACCATTCCGGCGGGAAAGGAAGAGTCACTGGCTGCAATTTCCATCAATAAGTTCATAGTAGAATACCTCCTCAACTGAAGCTTACTAGCATTTTAAGCTAGCTAAAATCTAGGCGGCGGCGCTTTCTTTACGCTGGGGGAAATGGTCGATTTGGGCAACCCCATAAAAAGTCAGTTGCTTGTTTCGCAGCCGTAATTGATCAATCCGCAGTTGCAGACCGTCTAGGGCGAACTCGTCCAGGTCGAGCAAGTTATTGAGATGATGGGTCAACACTTGAGCCAATTCCACTGCTTGGGGATTACCACCATAAACGACATCGACAAACTGGATCTTTCGTCGGTTCTCCACTTGCAGATGAGCTGTAATATCGATATCGACCGAATCTACTGCATCGCCCAAACGAATTGAACTTTGCATCCGCATTGACTTATCCGCATTCAACGTGATCTGAGTCCTTTGAAAGTGAAGCGCTTGCCCCGCATACTCGACCTGATGAAGCTTCTTCATCAGGAATGGGGTATTGAAAGAGGCGGTTAAATCCTCTTCGCTCAGCACAATCCGCATCGTCGCTTGAGTCGGACGCCGCAGGCTGACCTGTCCTTTAAAAATAGCGCCAAAGTCAATCGAGACAGCTTGCACATACAATTCCATCGCCTCGACCCGTAGACCGCTATACATCAGCAGACCCTGGCCAATAAAATCAAAGCCGTCAGCGCTGCCTTGCAGGAGTTTGGCCACAGGCTCCGCCCGCACCGTGGCTTCGAGCTTTTGGGTGCGCTTGAAAAGAGCAGCGATCGCAGCAGTAACGGCCTTACTGACCAGCTGATCGCCCCCTTGACCGGGTAATGGTAAGCTGCCAAACAAAACAGAGGTCATTCCTTTCAACGCGTATGCATCGAATCCACTATAGCGTAATATTAAGAAGTGTTGCGAAATAATGTAAACTTCGTTTAATCAGTTTTAATTATTAGATTTATTCTTGTGGCTGCTCACACCTCATCTAAATTAGCTGAATCGACTGAATCTACCTGCTCCTATCGTTGGGCCCGCAGTGACTACACCCGAGTTGGACGGTTGAGGCACATTGGCCAGACAGCATTGCAGTTCTTATTTTACCTCTGGCTAGATCAGCAACCTCGCAGCTATGGCTCGCGACAGCCGCCCACCCCGGAACAAAAAAGCGAGCGACGGGGAAAACGGGCCGCTTGGTTGCAAGAATCTTTATTAGATTTAGGGCCGACGTTTATCAAGATCGGTCAGTTCTTCTCCACCCGCGCTGATCTATTTCCATCTGAATATATTGAGGAATTATCCAAACTACAGGATCGGGTCCCGGCCTTTGACTATGAGCAAGTGGTTGAGATTATCCAGCGGGAGTTGGATAAACCCATTGATCAAGTGTTTGCAGAGTTCAATCCAATTCCAGTCGCCTCTGCTAGCCTGGGTCAGGTTCATCATGCTTGGCTACATTCTGGTGAAGAAGTCGCGGTGAAGGTCCAGCGACCGGGTCTTCAGCGTCTGTTCAAGCTTGATCTGAGTATTCTCAAAGGGATTGTTGACTATGTGCAGCACCACACTCCTTGGGGCGAAGACGGACGAGATTGGGTGGGCATTTACGAAGAATGCCGCCGTACCCTTTGGGAAGAGGTGGACTATTTGAATGAGGGTCGCAATGCTGATACCTTCCGCCGCAATTTTCGGCAGATTTCGCAGGTGATTGCGCCACGAGTCCATTGGCGCTATACGACCCCCCAACTTTTGACCATGGAGTACATTCCTGGGATTAAGGTCACCCGCTTTGAGGCGCTCACGGCAGCGGGGTTAGACCGGCGGTCGATCGCCCACTTAGGAGCCCGATCTTATCTTCGTCAGGTGCTCCATCATGGCTTTTTTCACGCCGATCCCCATCCCGGAAATTTGGCGGTCAATCCAGACGGAGCGCTGATTTTTTATGACTTTGGCATGATGGGACAGATTCAGCCGGAGACCAAAGCAAGCCTAATGCTGACTTTTTCCGGAATCATTCATCAGGACGCCAATTTGGTGGTGCAATCGATGGTCGAATTAGGAGCCTTGGCGCCAGGTTCAGACCTCGGTCCAGTGAGGCGTTCGGTGCAGTATATGCTGGAAACTTACCTGAATCAGGCGCTGGGTGAGCATCAGGACATCTCGATGGCGGACATTAGCGACGACCTGTACGAACTCACCTATGACCAACCGTTTCGCTTTCCGGCTACATTCACATTTGTGCTGCGGTCATTGTCTTCCCTAGAAGCGTTGGGTAAATCCCTTGACCCCGAGTTTAACTTTATGGATGTGGCGCAACCATTTGCAGAAGAAATTATGGCGCAAGAACCCTCCTACAAACCAAACAGCTTGATTGGCCAGCTCAGTAATCAGGCGGCTGAGTTTACCAATACTAGCTTAAGTTTACCCAGTCGGATCGAGACGACGCTAAATAAGCTGGAGCAGGGCGACCTGCGCATGCGAGTTAACTCGGTTGAGGCGAATCGAGCCTTGCGCAAGCTCAGCTCCATTGGTGTCGGGGTGATCTATACTCTGGTGTTTAGCGCTTTGCTGTTATCAGCGACCCAGTTTTTGATTGCGGGTTGGATGCGCGTAGGTGGGGGGATTCTGTTTTTAGCAATTCTGGCTGCGATCGCCCTAGGGCGATTGTTGTTCTCCCTAGAACGCTCAGACTCCTTTTAGCTTAGCCGATGATCGGAACGGGTTGGGCATCCAGTAGCAAAGTGGTCTTAAACACTGCGTCCAAGGGCCTCATCCAAAACCAACGTAACTCCTCTATGACTTCTTCTAAAGGGCGCGCCCGCCGATTGAACAGTCATAAGTTTGGCAGACAGAAAGCAGCCTTGAGTAGTTGCCGCACCCGCAACTACTCAAGGCTTTTAAAGCGTTCATTTTCAAGGCTTTTTAGATTGAGAAAAAATTCATGGACTAAAATTGGACTAAATTTCAGCTCCCTTTTCAACCTTTCCACCTCCCCTTACCGACCCCACTATGCGCACACAAGTTATCTAGACCGGGAACATCCGCCATAATAGGCCAACTTACCTCGTCTCATAATTAGTCTCAAAGATATCCTTGCAAGACTCATTTTGAGGCATGATTGCCTCAAAATGAGACATAAGAGAGAGACCCCTTGCATCCTTACCGGCAATCACAGTAGTCCAAGACCTGGCCTTTGTATGGTTGGCGTTGGCGCTAAAACACTCACAGTGGAGCCGACGGATTAGCTTCAGACCTGCGATCGCAAGTCAGTTAACTGCTCCTCAAACCTTCTTGAATAAGCATCTAAACTGAGTTATCCGATATTTCTAACTCTAATTCAACATCACAGTTGACAGATAACATCCCAAAATCGAGTTGACTACCCACCCCATTCACTGACACAGCCTGAAGATCTATATCTCTCAATAAGACTCAATAGCTTAATATTAAGACTCAATTCAACATTTTTGATTCTTACTATGAGACGAAAAGACCTCATAAGTTAGGTCTAGTGCATGCCCCTCAAAATTCCTCTCCCTCGGGGAGAGGAATTTTGGGTGAGGGCGAATAGCATTGAGACTCATTCCCTGAAAAATAAGACTCATTTTGTATATGTGATTCTCAACATGAGACAATGTAGCTATATCCATGAAGCATCTCTATGACCATGCATTAGTCAAATCAACTTTCTTAACTTGAGACTAATAGATGTCTTTGATAGACTCGCTATAATACAGCTGAGTCTAAGATTAAGCAATTATAAAGATGGAATCGGTCTACCCTTCTACTCCAATCAACACCGCTTCAACCGATGACGCCTCAAGAGTTCAATCAGCAATCAACGACCCTCGAAACTTGCTTTCAGTTGAGGCCGTTGAAAAACTGTTGCGCCGATCGCGAGCTTCCATCTATCGCTACTCCAATACCGAC
>JAKSDM010000588.1 GCA_022360135.1 Pseudanabaenales cyanobacterium
GGGTAAATCCTATATCGAGGCGGCTCAGCGCTCCAATGCCGAGGCGTTTGCTCAAACCGTCTCCCTGGATGGCTCTAAGGGGTACTACTCTCATCTAATCACTAACAAAGACAACCCTATCGTTAACGAAATTGACCTAGAGAAAGGCGACGGAGATGAATACGTCATCGAGAATGCTGGCGATCTGACCTTTGCCTTCAATGATCCTAACTCCACCTCAGGCTTCCTGGCGCCGAGCTACTATGTCTTTGCTCAAAAAGGGGCGAACCCGGATCGGATCTTTAGCGAACTGATTTATGCCGGCAGCCATGAAGCAACGGCCCTGGCGGTGGCTGAAAACCAGGTGGATGTCGCCACCAACAATAACGAAAATCTAGATCGGCTTAAGGAAACAGCCCCCGACGCCCTGGAGAAGATTCAGATTATTTGGACTTCGCCAGTTATCCCGAGCGACCCCCTGGCCTACCGCAGCGACTTACCTGAGTGTCTCAAGACTTCAATCCAAGATTTCTTCTACAACTATGACAACGCTGAAGTGCTGACGGGTCTTCAGTGGACGGGTTTGGATCCGGCAAAGGACGAAGATTGGAACACCATTCGCGAACTACAAATTGCCAAGGATATTTTAGCAGTTCAGAATGATGAAAATCTCAGCGACGCCAACAAGCAACAAAAGCTTGATGAGCTGAACAAAAAATTGGAAGCCGTTAAAAACTAGTCGAGACAACCCTCTCCTAATGAGGTATGGCACAGGTAATTTTGACTGCCCGTGCTTTTTTCTCAGTTGCGTTTTTCTGTGATTCTGTCCAATTGTGATCATGCCTAAACCCACCCCAGAAACATCCCACGCCAACCTGGATTCATCCAATAGTGTTATTTCTCCCCAGGTTCTAACCATCCTGTCCCAAGAGAAAAAGCCGATTACGGCGCTGCGGATTATTTGGGTGCTGGTTGCGATCGCAGTGCTGATCTATGCCGGGGAAAAAAGTGACCTCAGCTTTGTAGAACTCCTGCAAGGCAGCAGCAATATGGCCGAATACATTGGCCGCTACTTTCCGCCTGACTTCACCGACTGGCGTTTTTACCTCTCCGATATTCTAGAAACCATTGGCATGGGCATTTGGGGCACCTTAATGGCGGCCATCTTTGCTGTCCCCTTGTCCATTATGGCCGCCGAGAATGTGGCCCCGCCATGGCTGGTATTCATCATTCGCCGCTTTATGGACGCCATGCGGGCGATTAACGAGGTGGTGTTCGCCCTCATATTTGTTGTCGCCGTTGGCTTGGGTCCCTTTGCGGGCGTATTAGCTCTATTTGTTCACACTGCAGGCACCCTCGGCAAACTTTTTTCCGAAGCGATTGAAGCCATTGACCCTGGACCCGTTGAGGGCATCCGCGCTACTGGCGCCTCTAAGCTCCAAGAGATTATCTTCGGCGTGATTCACCAAGTGATTCCTCTATGGACCTCCTTCACCCTTTATCGCTTCGAGGCCAACGTACGCGCGGCTTCGGTACTGGGAATTGTTGGGGCTGGCGGCATTGGGGTTTCACTATACCAAAGTTTTCGGGGCTTTAAATATGGCAAAGTCTGCGCCATCTTGATTATTCTAATCACAGCGGTGGCCATTATTGACACGATTTCGGCCAAAATTCGTCAGCGATTGGTTTAAACTGATGTGCATTCAAGTTTCAGAATTTGGGCGCTGAAACCCAGTTAAGCGCCCTACCGTGTACACACAAGTCGGAGCCGGAGTCATTTCAGCCCCCTAAATCCCCCAATTCTGATGCTGCTGGTGAATTATTTCGTAACATCGTGAGAATGGCTGAAGGCCCCCTAAATCCCCCAATTCTGGATGCTGCTGGCGAATTATTTCGTAACATCGTGAGCACGGCCGAAGGCCCCCTAAATCCCCCAATTCTGGGGGACTTTGAGGATATGCTCCCCCAGAATTGGGGGCTGGGGGGCCTCAAAGACCCCTCACTTCGGCGCCAATATTTCCAATTGTTAAATCGCCAGCAGCATCAATTCTGGGGGACTTTGAACTCTGATCCCCCCCAGAATTGCTATCCATTAATCGCATCTTTCTTAACAATCTTGAAAGCTTTTCTCTGAGGGAGTTGTGAGATTTTGAAGAAATGTAATTAGTTCAATAGAGCAGAAATATGTATTAGTAGTTAACGATTATTCTGTAGCGCTATCAGAC
>JAKSDM010001318.1 GCA_022360135.1 Pseudanabaenales cyanobacterium
AGTAATCTCATCGATAATGCTCTAAAGTATTCGCCAGCAGGCGCTTGGGTCTGGATTCAAACAGGACTGCGACAAGAAAAACCTGAAGGCGTTTATCAAGGGATTTTGGTGGGGGATACGGGACCTGGAATTCCGAGCCAGGATCTGGCGCAAATTTTTCAACGGCATTATCGAGGGGTACAGGCCCAAACAGATATTCCAGGCACTGGATTAGGTCTGGCGATCGCCAACGATCTGATCACCGAAATGCATGGGAGCATCCAGGTTTTCAGTCCAGCAGCGGACAGCGGTTTAATGCCAGCGGCGGCGGCGGATAGGTTGGATGAAAGAGGGGGCCGCAGAGGGCAAGGGACGGCTTTTATCGTTTGGTTACCCGAATTTATTGGGTGATTTATCTAACAGTTTTGCCAGTGCTTTTGACGTTGACTACTTTTTTGAGTAAATCAAACCAAAAGCTAGACCCCATGGAAATCGCCACCCCGGTGACTAGCCACCCCAAGTATTGCCTGCGAATTGGGAAAGACCAGGTTTTCTCCGCCTCAGCTTGCATCTGCAGAATAATTTGATCGCGGCCAACGGGCAATGGCAGTTGCTGAAGGGTATCGCCCACAGCCTCTTTAACCACCCCTAGTTCTTGGGCTAATTCCTCCGGGTTGCGACTGGCCTCAGTCTGACTCGCCATTTGGGAAATGCTATTTCTAACGGTTTGGTCAGTCAACAGTCGATCGGTAATGTGAAAGGTATCCGCATTAAAGGCAATGGCAATGACAATTCCAATTAGCAGGGCGACGCCCTTAGAATTACGCTTATAGACACCGCCAGCTCGCTCCATGGAGCGGTCGAACCAACCTTCAACTTCCTGTTGAAAGCGATATACTCGGTTATCAGCCGCTTGCAATTTCATTTGGGTCTCCTTAGCTAAGACGAACAGGCTATTGGTCAGCTGAGGAGGTAGCTCTAAGGACTTTAGACGCTCCAAGATTTCTTTGGCGGGTCCCCCTGCTTGGGCTGAGATCGAGATCGCTTCTCGATAAGCAGCGCTTTTCTCATCTAATACCGAGATTAATTCCTCAATAGTGGGCTCAATTTTATTCAGTAGCGCTGATTTCTCTTCTAAGTTGCGAGCAATATTCCGCTTTAAGTAACGCAGTCGTCTCAAAAAAGTTTGACTGAGATGATGGTTCTCTGGTAAGACACTCTCAGCCGCCTCAATAAAGTCATCAAGTCTGCCTAACAAACGGTCTATTGTTTGAGTTAGATTGACTCGATGAGCTTGGAAATCCTCAAAGATTTGATGAAGCGCCTGCTCAAACTGATTAATTTCAGCTTCTAGGAGAAACTCATTCGCTTCACTTGCTTTTAAGTCATTCAAAATATGGTTCACCGGAAATCGAAGACGCTCCTCGACAAATTTCTTCAGACGCGACTCCGTGATCAGCCGATAGATATTTTCAAATTGCAAGTTTTCTAATAAGGAAGCGGCGAATGCCTCTGACGGAATGTAGGATGGCCCACTAGTCTGCCGACCAAATACATTTCGGCTGCGGGTCAGCCAACGATAGCCGACGCCAACTTTTTGCAAAACAGCTCGAAAGAGTCTAGCAATTCTACCCCGCGCTTCATGATTCAAATCTTGGATAATTGAACTTTCGTAAAGCCGATTCGCTAGGTTTTGAGCAACTGCTCGACTTTCTGGAATATTCCCCGACAATAACTTCTCTACTGAGTACTTCAGATGTTCTGCTCGCCACTGCAATAGGGTGCTAATGATTTCCTGGATCTCACTGGCGACTAAACTCAGGGTTAAATAAGTAAAAATTAAACCGATCGCAAGTTCTAGAATTAAAGGAAAATTCATACTAATTTCTGCTTAGGCTGTGAAAGAGAACCGACTTTACACTAAGCATCAGGCAGTATAGGCTCTTCCTACGAAGAGGCTCCTGTAAACTTAAAAAAAATTAAAGCCGTTGCCGTATGACAGCTTAATCAGAGATCCAGTCCCCTGGATCTGAGTCCGATTGCAAAAAGAAGCGGGGGTAGGGAAAAATGTATCCCCGCTATTTTCGGCATTTGCTGACACAAAAACTAGACTAGACGACACAGAATAAACTCTATCGCCTTCGGCTCTTCTCGCACTTCTCACCACTAAACCTAGAGCGAAAGAGAGATTCGGAAGGGTCAACCCGAAGCCAGTTCTAATCCAATTGGAATGAACCCGTATTAATAGCTAAAGTGGCATTAGCTGCTAAAGATGTGCATGACAAGTCTCAAAAGAGACAACCCACCTCTCTTTAAGCCAATTAATCTCTGCCCAGGCATGAGCAACAACCAATTCCTGAGGTTGTCAACTATACAACGCTAATATCAGGTAATGACCGATTGAACCACACTTCAAGCGGAATTGATCAATCGCCTAGTCTATCTCTAATAGGTCATCGTCTGAGCCAATTTGCTTCAAGCGAATATGCTTACGTCCCAAAGAAATTTCAAATTCATCCCCAGGTTTCAATCCCATCTGCTTGGTGTAAGCAGAGCCAATCAGCAGATTGCCATTAGATTGAACAGTAATACGGTAGCTGGCGCTTCGTCCACCCCGACCATTACCCCCTTGGGTGCTATCTAGCTGAATGCCCTCAGCATCAATCAGGGCATTCAGGAATTTCATCATGTTAACCCGTTCTACTCCGTTCTTTGTGACGGTGTAGTAGCCACAAGCCTTTGCTTTATCTTCCTTGGAAAGGTGCTCTAAGTCTTTAACTTTTTTAAGCAGTGCTTTCCCTGTGAGCGGTTCTACATTCGTTACGTTAGCCATCAACTTATAATCTCTATAATCGACACTCCAGTGAGTTCACCTACAGGGTGGTTAAGCCGTTGCAAAAACCCTGTCTAATTCAACTTTGATGTTGACATGCAGAATCATACTACACTGAAATAGTTTTTTGCATTAAGTATAGACAGTATAGATGAAATATATTGTTAGTTGCTCGATTTCAATTGCTGCTGGTAATCAAATGTTTCAATCAGGATATCAGGAATTGCATGAGGGTCGGTAAATTACTCCTTCCTCTACACCAATTCTTGATGAGTTTATTCCCTCTTTCGCCCAGTAGTATGACAGTGCATTACATTTTCAGCGCTATCAAGAGCGCAGTTAGGCTATGCCGATTAAATACTCAATCCTAATTTTCAATCTTACAGGGGGGATAACCGCACGAAAGGCTACTCGTTAGACTCAATTGAAAATGGATTGACTTTAATTGATCAATTGATTCAGTGTTTTTTCTTGAGGCTACTTTAGATTCCGCATGAAGCTTACTACTCGAGGTCACTATAGTGTTAAGGCGCTATTAGACTTGAGCCTACAGGCGCGAGAGCAACCTGTTTCAGTCAATGCGATCGCGCAACGCCAAGATTTACCTGCCGCCTATTTAGAAAAGCTACTGATTGAGTTACGTCGGGCTGGATTGGTGAAATCAGTTCGAGGCGCTCAGGGAGGATATCAGCTCGCTCGTTCATCGGCTCAAATTTCCTTAGGTCAAATTTTGGAAGCAGTGGGTGAAACGATTGATCCCTTACCTCGCCATCAACCTGATGCAGAACAAGCAGAAGATTGGGTGACATTTACCCTTTGGAATAGACTTCACCAAAAGCTAAAAGAAGCGCTCTACAGCATTTCACTTGAGGATCTCTATTACGATGCCCGCAGTTGGCAAGCGGCTCAAGGCGAGGATGCGATCTTTATTGTCTGATTGCACGTTATTGTCTAATTGAATATGAGGGATTTGGGAGTTAGGAGTCAGAAGTCAGGAGTTATACCCATTCTTTTTGACACTGCATAGAACGGAATTATGGCCAGTCAGGTTTTGACCCGCCTATTCTGTGCAACCTCATACGGAATTGGTATTAGCGATTAACACTTAGCGATTAACTTGCTGGTCACAGCATAGCTATTTGAAATGATTGATTTCTGAGTGCTGGAAGGCAATCGTCAATCGCTAAGAGCCAATCATCAATCTAAAGTCTAAAATCTCCTAGCAGTCAAACCTTGTCCCCCTGAAGATGTGGTATACCCAGGTGAGAACATGATGTAAGTATTGCAACACAAAGTATTGCAAAATATCGCCAATATGCTCTCTGCGGGTTCTCTAGGATTGGCGGCTCTGCTGGATTATCTGATCGGAGATCCTTGGAGTTGGCCTCACCCGGTTCGGTTTATGGGGTGTCTAATTAACTATTATGTTCAAGCGGTTATTAAGCATTTCAAACAGCCTCAGATGCTTCGCCTAGCAGGGGGTGTTTTAGGGGTTGGACTGACTACGGCTAGCAGCTTGGCGGGTTGGGGTTTAGTCCATGGGGCGACCCGATTTGATCCGGTAGCGGGTCTGCTATTGGAAACTGTGCTACTCGCCAGTTGCTTTGCTGGACACAGCTTGAGGGCGGCGGCGGAAGATGTTCTAGAGCCGTTAAGTCGAGGTGAAATAATCACGGCTCGGGCCCAATTGGGACTTTATGTCGGCCGGGATACCGAAAGCCTTTCTGAACCAGAAATTTTGCGGGCTGTGATGGAAACGGTGGCTGAAAACGCCACCGATGGAGTCATGGCTCCTTTGTTTTACGCCCTCCTAGGAGCTGTTTTACCGGGCATTGGCAGCCTTCCCTTAACCCTTGCTTATAAAGCGGCCAGTACGCTGGACTCAATGGTGGGATATCGGCAAGAGCCTTACACCCATTTAGGTTGGTTCAGCGCCCGCATGGAAGATGTCCTGACCTGGTTTCCCTGCCGTCTGACGGTGTTAACGATCGCGATCCTATCGGCTAAGCCGAGATTGGTTTGGCGGACCTGTCGCCGAGACGCGATCGCAGATCCCAGTCCCAATGCTGGCTGGAGTGAATGCGCCTATGCCGCAGCCCTTGGCATTCAGCTAGGCGGGGTCAATTACTATCAAGGCAGGAGGACAATCAAGC
>JAKSDM010000798.1 GCA_022360135.1 Pseudanabaenales cyanobacterium
CGCCATCCTTACTAACCCTGACTTAGCGGTAGGGCTGCTCACCTTGGTTATTATTGGCGCTCGCCTAAAGCTTAAGCGGAAATAAAAAAATAGGCCGCCAACTTAAATTGGCGCATCACGATTAATCCCGTAAGACATATCCGACCCCCCGCACAGTCTGAATCAACCGTTTCTCGCCTTCCGCCTCTAATTTTAATCGCAGGTAGCGGATATAGACTTCGATGATGTTGGAATCGCCCATGAAGTCATAGCCCCAAACTTCTTCCAGGATGCGATTGCGGGTGATAACTTGGCGAGGGTGCAGTATCAGATATTCCAGCAGGTCAAATTCCTTAGCGGTTAGTTCGATACTCCGCTGGTTGCGAAACACCTCTCGTGACGACCGATTCAAGCTCAGGTCTTCGTACTGCAAAACGTCTGTCTCTTGAGGTTGGGTGCGTCTTAGGTGAGCCCTTACCCGAGCCAGTAATTCCTCAATGCTAAAGGGCTTAACCACATAATCATCAGCGCCGGCGTCAAGTCCTGTCACCCGATCAGAGACATCATCCTTGGCCGTCATCATAATCACCGGCACTTGAGACCCGGTCGAGCGTAGCCGCCGACAGACTTCCACCCCTGTCAGACCGGGCATTAACCAATCGAGGATAATTAAGTCCGGCTGAGAATCTCTGGCGGCCATTAGCCCTGACAGCCCATCGTTAGCCACCATCACCTCATAGCCCTCATAACTCAACTCAAGCTCCACAAACCGAGCCAGTTTTTCTTCGTCTTCCACCAACAGAATTTTGGCTGTCATAGGGCATCCGTTACACACTGAAGCAATCGAAGATAGGGAATTATAACGCGCCTACCACCCCCTACACTAGGCTGGAGTCAATTTTTTAGGTTTATCCGGCGGTTTGCAAGGCCGGTAGCATGATCGTAAAAATACTGCCTTCTCCCAATTTAGACTGGACTTTTACTCTGCCTCCCATGCCTTCCATCAATGTTTTAACAATTGATAAGCCCAATCCTGTGCCGCCAGTCGCCCGTGAACGATCTTCGTCCACTCGATAAAAGGGTTCGAAGATCACATTCTGGTCGGAGAGGGGAATGCCGCGACCGCGATCGCACACCTGAATAATTGCCCACTCCCCTTCTCTCGCCAGTCGCACAATCACCGGCTGATCGGGCTCTGAGTATTTAGTGGCGTTATCTAATAGGTTGATTATCACTTGTTTTAGACGATTGCGGTCGGTCTGCGCTTCCACTGGATAGGCGTCGATTTGGGCCATCACGCGATCGCCAGAGTATTGGGCCATGCCGACCACTTCAAGCACCAAATCCTTCAACATTACCGGCTCTTTCTGGAACCACAGGTTGCCGCTGTCCGCCCGGGCTAAATCCAGTAGGTCTTGAAGCAGACGGATAATTCTCTCGGCTTCAGACGCCGCAATCTCCAATCCCTCCCGTTGGGGATCGCTGAGATTGTGGCAGCGACGCAAAGTACTCTGCAAATAGCCATGCACCAATGTCATCGGAGTTCGCAATTCGTGGGATACATCACTGACAAATCGACGCTGCTGCCGCCAAGCTTTGGATAGGCGAGACAACATCATATTCCAGGTCTGAGCCAGCTCCTTAACCTCGCTGGGCGCTTGGTCCAGCTGCAGTCGGGCTTCCCCTAAATTTTCGGCGGAGACATTAGCCGCCAGCTGATTCATCCGCCGGATGGGTTGGAGCGATCGCCGAACATACATGGCGATGACTATGATGATGACTAATATCAAAAGACTGCTGGCGGCAGTTAGACTGCGGATCACCACTCGAAAACTTTGCTGGTCTGGAGTGATATCCTCTACCACAAAGACTTGCCCGATGGTTTGATCACCAATCTCCAGAGGATTGGAACAAACGACCAAATATCGATCTTGGATGGGGTAAATGTTGACCAAATCGGGTAGCTCAAGATTCAGCAGTTCAGTTGCGATTCCCTGATTTTGCCAGGAACCCATCGATAAAGTGTCAGACTGGGCTAAAATCTGATCCGCTGGAGACTTTACCCAGAGGATCAGGTTAGCGGTTGTGCGATGGTCAATAACTTGCTGCAATGCCTCCTCTAAAGGCATTTTATCCATCAAATACAGTTCCAAATCTTGATCAAAGCGCTCAGCAATATTGACTGTATTTTGCTTATGCCCCTCCAACAAAATTTGCTGCATCCGCCAGCTTGTCCACCCAGCAATGCCGCCAATGCCCAATACTGAAGCCAATCCAATCCCGACGGTGAGGCGAAATTGGATGGAAAATGGGTCAATTGGTTTGAGCACTGGGCCAATGGTTCGGAGAAAAGAACGGATGAACTTCATGAACTACAAAATCAATAACCCTTAAGAGAGGACATTTGCCCTAGTCGTGAAACCTTACCAAAATCTAACAACTGAACCTGAGAGAATCCTGATAAAACAGCCATAACTTGCTTAAAAAAGCGAGTGACCACTTTATCAACCCATCGACAACCTGAAACTTAATATAATTGTCGGCCATTTCTCAGGAAAAATTCAGTTGGCAAACATTTAATAGACCCTATATTCCATAGAAGATGCTATTCCAATGAACAATCTTTTAAGCTCCTCGTCAGTAAACTGAATTATGGTTCAATCGAAAAATCTCGAAACGCTCTCAGAACCCATTGCATCCTTTGAACAAAAATTAGGGACGCCATTGACCAAGCGTTCTATTCGAGTTTTGCAAATTAACTTGGGGCGACGTTGCAATTTAGCTTGCACCCACTGTCATGTCGAAGCAGGCCCTTCCCGAACTGAGGAGCTCTTACCAGAAGTTTGCGGCCAACTGATTGAACTGATCCAGAAATTTCCTCAAATTGAAACAGTGGACCTTACCGGGGGCGCGCCAGAGATGAATTACGGGTTTAAGCCCCTCGCTGAAGCCGCCCGAACTAACGGTAAAGCGGTGATTGTACGCTCAAACCTGACTATTTTCTTTGAGCCGGGTTATGAGGATTTGCCGGAATATTTTGCTGACCATCAACTACGGGTCGTCGCCTCACTTCCCTGCTATTTAGAAGATAATGTGGACAAAATGCGCGGCAAGGGAGTTTATAACGATTCAGTTCGGGCGATACAACGCTTGAATGAATTGGGTTATGGCGCCAATCCTGAGCTGCTGTTGGATTTAGTTTACAACCCCCCAATTCCAACTCCAGACGCCTTTTCCCTCACCCCCGATCAGCAAACCTTAGAGAAAAGCTATAAAACCTATCTGGATGAACACTTTGGAATTGTCTTCAATAATTTGTTCACCATCACTAACTTGCCCATTGGCCGCACCAAATTCCATCTAAAACACCGCCGTCTACATCAGCCTTATCTTAAGTTCTTAGAATCCAATTACAACCCCAACACCGTTGAGTATTTGATGTGCCGTGATCAGCTCTCCATTGATTATTTAGGTAATGTCTATGATTGTGATTTCAACCAGATGGAAAACTTACCTGCTAGAACTCCTCAGGGAGAGAACCTGACAGTCGCCAAACTCCTGCAGGCGGGAACGCTGGATCTAATTCCGGTGATTGCAACCGCCCCTTTCTGCTATGGCTGTACCGCGGGTAGTGGTTCAAGTTGTGGCGGATCGCTGGTATAGACCCAATCAACTCAAAATTCTATTCCGCTCAAAACTCCATTTAGTGACGGTTGCTTGCGTTTGGGTTAGGCCAATTTCAGGCTAAACCCACTTAACTTTGCTGTTTTATCACTCGATTGAGAACCATGATGAGTCGTTTTATCCAACCCAGATCCCGCCATAAGACTGTGAACTTTTTATCATTGATGGTCGCCGCCGCAATTTTTTTGTCCACCGCTCCCGCCTTCGCTCAGGACTCGGCTAGTCAAGGCTTGGCGGGTCTTTTGCAAGGGGTTCAGGGAGCCTTGCTCGCCACCTTAGCTTGGATTGACAGCCTAGGCGCCTTTGGACCCATTGCTTTTATCTTGCTCTATATCCTGGTGACTGTGGCCTTCCTGCCAGCCTCCATCGTTACCTTAGGCGCCGGAGCCGTATTTGGGGTTGTGGGCGGTTCGATATATGTCTTTATTGGAGCCATGTTAGGCGCCACCGCCGCTTTTCTAATTGGACGCTATGTGGCGCGCGATTGGATTGCCCAAAAAATTGCTGGAAACACCAAGTTCAATGCGATTTATGAAGCGATTAGCCAAGAAGCCTTAAAACTGATTTTCTTAATTCGGTTGTCGCCTGCTTTTCCATTTAATGTGCTGAATTACGCCTTGGGCTTAACTAAAGCTTCTCTCAAGGATTACGTCTTGGGCACAACCGGAATTATTCCCGGCACTATCATGTACGTTTATCTAGGCTCCTTGATTGGCGATTTAGCCATGCTCGGCGCTGGGGAACAACCCTCAAATCCAGTGATTGATTGGATTATCAAAATCCTGATATTTGTGACTGTGGTCGCCATCACAGTTTATATCACCCGAATTGCCCGCAAAGCGCTGCGGGAGGCGGTCCCTGAAACAACGGAAG
>JAKSDM010000496.1 GCA_022360135.1 Pseudanabaenales cyanobacterium
AGATCCGATCGATGCAAAGATTTCATCTTATTATCAAATTCGCTTCACAATTTTTTCAATGACCGCACCCACTGCAACTAACGTTTGGATAATTATCCAAGCGTAAACCTCAGACCACATGCAATAAATCGATTTGCGACCTCAATATATTTTTTTTACCTTAAGATCAGATTATCAAGTCCCGAGGGCAATAGACGTATTCTTTAGGCGCGCTAGAGAGGCGCGCTAGAGATTAGCTGCTTAGATGGAAAGCGGTTCCTGATTGGTATGGAACTGACTATGGGGGCTACTTGAACGGAAGCTAGATTCTATGGAGAATATTTACGCAATTACTGATCCCATCCGGAAGTGTATGCAGAGTTAATGGATGAGTTCTCACCAGTTCTAACGGAGGATTACCCCTTCAGATTAGTTGGCAGGGGGCATTTCAACTTCAGAGTCTGGGATTTGTGAAATATCAGGGTGGCAACGCTGTGCTTTCTTTTTGCGGTTTGTATCGCCAATATTTCTGAAAAACGCTTGGACATTAGTTAATGAGTGTAATGCCATCCGTATCCTGCAAATATCAGGTTGGAGGAATTCTTCCTCCTGATTCCCCAATCTATGTGCAACGACAGGCTGACCAAGAGTTATATGAGGGACTGAAGCAAGGTGAGTTTTGCTACGTATTAAACTCGCGACAAATGGGTAAATCTAGCCTGCGAGTGCGCGTAATGCAACAGCTACAACAGGAAGGGTTCACCTGTGTTTCCATTGACTTGAGTGTTATCAGCGCTAAGGCTATCGAGCCAGAGAACTGGTACTTTGGATTGACGGATATCCTTGTCAGTCGTTTGAATCTGGCGCGATCTTTTGATCTCAACAACTGGTGGGATAAGCATCACCTATTCTCTGCGGCCCAACGATTTTGCAAGTTTATTGAAGAAGTTCTTCTCAAATCTTCACCTCGGAAAATCATTATCCTGATTGATGAAATTGATAATCTGCTCAGTCTAAATTTTGACGTTGAGGATTTTTTTGCCATCATTCGCCAATGCTATAACCGACGAGCAGAACAATCCGACTATCGTCAATTAACGTTTGCTCTGATGGGGGTCGCCACTGCCGCGGAGTTAATTCAAGACGAACAACGCACTCCGTTCAATATAGGTCGTGCTATTCAGTTAAACAGCTTTCAGCTTGAGGAAGTCCAACCCTTGGCTGCGGGCTTAGCGACTAAGGCCCATAATCCTCAGACCGTTTTGAAAGCAATCATGTCATGGACCAGGGGACAACCTTTTTTAACCCAAAAGGTGTGTCAGCTTGTGCAAAGCAATGACTACACAATTTTAGAAGGCGAGGAATTCGCTTATATAGAGGCTTTAGTGCAAACAAAAATTATTGATGATTGGAGTTTTCAAGATCAGCCGACGCACTTCCGCCTGCTTCAGGATCAAATCCTGAAAAATCAGAAATGGGTTGTTCAATTGTTGGGTCTCTATCAGATAATTCTTCATCAAGGAGAGCTTGAAGCTAATCAAAGTAAAGGCGTCAGAAATTTGCTTTTGTCAGGTTTAGTTTTTAACCAGCACGGGAAACTTAGAACTGTCAATCCGATTTATGAGCGAATTTTCAATTTGGACTGGACCCATCATGAGCTTTGTAACCACCGTCCTTATGCAATACCCTTGACAGATTGGCTCAAGTCACATCGTCGAGAAGACGCCTCTCTTTTAACTGGAAAAATGCTTGAACATGCATTAAATTGGGCGGAAGGTAAAAACTTAACCAATCAAGATTATCAGTTTCTTAACGCTAGCCAAAGTTTAGATAAGAGAAAGATTCAGGAGCAATGGGATCTGGATAGAAAGCAATGGGATTTGGACAGAAAACAATTTAAAGTACAAAAGAGAGCGACAATTTCTATCGCCGCACTCGTATTTGTGACCACAGTATTCGGAGGAGCTATCTGGCGACAAGTCACTGCCTGCTCTTATGGGAAAGTTTGGAATGGCGAAGAATGTGTGCTGAAACTGCCCACAGGGAGATTGAGTAGTGGTGAACAGGTTCTCTTTTCTGAAGATAATCCTGATTTAGAAATTGGTGCGATCGCATTTTCGAGAGCTGAATACTCAAGGGCAGAAGAGTCTTTCAAAAAGGCGAAAGAAATCACTCCAAATTCTCCAGAGGCATGGATTTATCTTAATAATTCTATCGCCAGGGAAGTGGGTGATCCCCATGTCATTGCAGTCACTGTGCCTGTGAGTAGACATGAAAATATCGCCAAGGAGATACTGCGAGGAGTTGCTGACGCTCAGACTCAATATAATCACTCACGACGGGAGTCGCTTGGGGGGCTAATTGAGGTCGTTATCGTTGACGATGATGATAATCCAGAAACGGCTGCTAGGATTGCTCGGCAGTTATCCAGAGATTCAGATCTGAATATTTTAGGGGTTATTGGACATGCCTCTAGCAATGTCAGTCAGAAAGCCCTACCTGAATATGAAAGAGCCGGTCTAGCAATGATTTCTCCCACTAGCGGCAGTAATCTCCTGAAGGGAGACACTTTTTTTAGAACATCTCCCTCTGACGAAGCGGCAGGGGAAAGGTTGGCTAAGTACTTTATAGATACTCTAAAAATTCACAAAGTTTTGGTCTTTTTTGATGGCGCCAGTAGCCATAGTCAGAGTTTAGAAAAAGCCTTTGAAGAAAACTTTGGCTCCGTCAACATCGAGCTTGCCAATTTAGCAGAATCTGACCTGGATATAGAATATAGAATAAGGCAAAGTTTGGCCAATCAAATTCAAGCTGTACTCCTTTTTCCAAGTATTGAGAAAATCTCTACCGCAATTACAATTGCTCGTTACATTGAAGCGTTGAATGCAAAATTGCCGCCCGAGAGACAGGTCAAACTCTTGGGCGGAGACACGCTGTATACGTATGAAACCTTGAGTCATGGCGGCACGGCGATTGAGGGACTCATTATAGCAGTGCCTTGGTTTCCTAAGGATTCTTTCGATTATGCCGAGGATGCCGAAAAAAGATGGTACGGTCCCGTTAGCTGGCGGACGGCGAGTAGTTTCGATGCGGCTCAAGCTTTGATTCAATCAATATCAAAGCTTGAAATGGAAATTGAAGATATATCGAGGGCGCGGCAGGAAGTTTTAAACCACCTTAAAGCGATTGAACTCAAACCCGACTCGCCGTCCGGCGCACCCTTGACTTCAGGAGAATGGTTAGCCTTTGATGAAGAAGGCGAGAGACAAGCATTTGATCAGGAAGGAGTTCGCACCAACACTCCATTCCTGGCGTATGTAACCCGAAATAGAGACAATAACCCAAGAGCCTTGAGATTTGTCTTCAAATTGTTGCCTGACCAATAAACAGCGACAGGCTATGCAGAAACTATATGATGCTGGCTTGGGTGACCCCTGCTTGCTCTAGAGCGGCAGCGACTCTAAAGAGAGCAGCTTCATCGTCAGGGCGTGCAACTAGTTGTACGCCCACTGGCAGTTTGCCCGGTAGATGAACTGGGATAGAGAGGACCGGCAGGCCAATAAACGATAGGGGTTGGGTGTACAAACCTAGATGGGGGCGGACCAGGACAAGTTGGCCGTCAAGGTCCATGGTAGTTTGATCAATAAACGGAGCTTGGCAGGGGGTTGTGGGAGCTAAAATCAGGTCTACGGTTTGAAAAACCTGACGCACCTGGTCACGATACCAACGACGTAAGCGTTGGGCTTGGATATACCAGCTGTTGGGGATGAGGGCTCCGGCGATGAAGCGATCGCGAGTGGCCGGATCAAAGTCCTGCAGCCGGTTTTTTAACCGGGATAGGTGCAGCTGACTACCTTCGCAAGCGCTGATCAAATAGGCGGCGGCGCGAGCGCGGGCTGACTCGGGTAGAATGACGGTGCGGGTCGCCTTAAGGGCGATGGCGACTTTTTCGCAAGCCTGGGCGACGGTTGGGGTCATGCCTCGGGCAAAGTAGTCGGTTGCGATCGCAATTCTGATTCCGTCGATGCCTGCCGCCAAATCATGCCTAGTGGGGGCTCGGGAGGTACAGACCGGGTCACGTTCATCCGGGCCTTGTATGACCTCAAACGCCAGGGCCACATCTTGCACCGAACGGGCAAACGGACCAATGTGATCCAAACTACTGGAAAATAGAGCAGCCCCTGCCCGCGACAGTCGGCCATAGGTGGGCTTTAAACCATAGACGCCGCATAGGGCCGCTGGAACGCGAATCGAGCC
>JAKSDM010000358.1 GCA_022360135.1 Pseudanabaenales cyanobacterium
ACCTTTTCGCTGTAATGGGACCCCTCGAATTGATACAACTCCAACATTCTGACTCCTTGACCGATAACATCTGTCTTGCCACTCTAGCGATAAAGACATTCTGAGTACAGTGAGTATTTAATCTTGTTATAAGGGGAACATTCTTGACAAAGCTAGCGTCCTCTTCTTCGTAGAACTTTATGAAGACAACTTTACAACTCATGAGTTTCTCTTCATGGATTCTTTGTTGAACGTAATGAGGTAACCTTATGCAGTCCTTACAACAAGGTATATTGCTGAAAAAGCTGGCTATCGGACTCAGTGTTATGGGAGGTGCTTTGATCTGCCTGCCTGTATTTGCTCAAGCAAAGCAGATAATCGCCCAAGTAGAGCCGATATCTGCTGAGATCGAGCCCATGCCTGAAACCTCTCCGAACCCCGAGCTAGATGAGGAAATGCCTGCTGCAGGGGATATCGTCGATGTCGCCATAAACAGTGGCTCCTTTGCAACTCTGATCACGGCTTTGGAGACAGCAGGCTTAGTGGATACTCTCTCTGGAGAGGGGCCTTACACCGTCTTTGCGCCGACAGATGAGGCATTTGCCGCACTACCGGAAGGCGCTATTGAGAAGCTACTCATGCCAGAGAATCAGGCCATTCTAGAGCAGATTTTGACTTACCATGTTGTTCCCGGAGAGTTGACCTCAGGAGATTTGGTGTCTGGTTCGGTTACAACGGTTGAAGGAAGCGACGTCATCATTGAGATTGAGGAAACGGTTAAGGTTAATGACGCCACTGTCGTCATGCCAGATATTACGGCCAGTAATGGAATTATCCATGCGATTGATCAAGTGATCATGCCGCCGGTATTCTTTTCTGAACTCATTTCTGAACCGACAGATAGTTAAATCACCTTCCCTACCCCCTCTATAGGGACATGGGTGTTATGGGTAAACATCATGCCATAAAGCAAAGCAGCCCTATCCTGATTGGATGGGGTTTCTTTGGCGTTTGTCTCTCTATTGGTTAAGGACAAATTAGTTAAGGACAGGTTTCTGGCGCAGACGGCTGAGTCTCGATCGCAATATCCTCATATCCCGCCGTTGCAAGAAGCTGCTTAACCACAAGTTCAGCCCGCTGGTTAGCTTCCTTCAGAATACCTTCAGCACAAGCGGAGCTGACAATTTTCCGCAGGGCTTCTTTTTGGGCTAAATTCTGCAGTTCTGGCGCTGTATCAGGTCCTAAACCTAGAAATCCCCGATCATAATCATAGACATTTGAGCGAGCCACATCAATTTTTGCGTCAAGAATACGAGGCGGCGGCAGTAGAACCCGAATACTCTCATCAGTGACTTGGACATTGTCGTCGGCCAACTCACTGAGATCTACACCTGCTCTAACTTCACCGTAAGCCAGGTAAAGTAAATTAGTTTTGCCAATCACATATCCCACCAAAGTTCGATCACTACTGGTAGGAACGACTGCTTCCATGGCGAAGACGGCCGTGGTGAGTTCGCTGGCCTCACGAATCTGACGGACAACCACAGACCGCACATCGACGGTATGTTCGGGCTCTGGCGGCTGAATCATCAGCATTAGCCCTGCGAAAAAGCGATCGCCAAATCGCCACATTCCGACAGCTGTCAGCAGGGAGACTACGATAATTCCCCCCGTTAAAACAGATAACAGACCTCTAAATATTTTGAGCGGCATCGGCTTGGGTTTATCCGGATTCCGATTGATGGAAGTGTTTTCCCGATCGTTGACATGTCTATTTTCTGGTTTTGGAGGAGTGACATTCCGCATAGCGATCGACCTTTAGTAGGACTTGGTAGATGAGCAGTTATACAAGCCACTTTGGATATCCATTTAAGCTAAAACTTTCTGGCTGGGCAAGAATTCATTTGGTCTTTGGTCAAGTGACAAGTGACAAGTGACAAGTGACAGTTGGATTCTGCTCAAAGAAAATTCCCTGCTCTAAGTGGGCGCCCGCCTCTTTCATTCAAGGATTGTTAATCCGAGGGCCATTCAAACTATAGCGATTCTTGCTTGGATGGATATATTTCGGGTATGCAGGGTTTGGTTGGGGTCTGCAGTAAACTTAAGCAGTTCATTTGAACTATAGCAAATTTCTTTCCTCTCTTTACCTCTATTTTCTCTATAATTCCCCGCCATTCTCCATCGGGTACAGAAGTTTGCGCCCTGATAGATCTTCAATTATTCGATTAAATATCGGGTTCAAAGATCTTAACTGTGACAATCTCGCCGTTCTCAATAGCCCAGTGGGCGAATGAACCGGCGACGTCGCCGTTCTCATCAAGTTCGCAGGAGCCAGAGGCACCCACATAGTCGATATCTTCCCCATTCGCGATCGCGGCCGCCGCTTTTGCCCACTCACCGGGTTCAATCACCACCCCTGGGGCATTGGCGACGTCGCGCAGGGCGTCGCGAATGGACGGACCGTCGGTATTGCCAGCTTGCTCAATCGCCAGCGCCAGAATCATCATGGCGTCGTAGGCAGTATCAATGTAGGGCTTGGGGGGAAGTTCGCCGAATGAGGCTTGGTAAGCACTCTCAAAGGTTTTGAAGGCGTTGCTGTCGGTTGGCGCTTGGGCAACTGTACCAAATGCGCCATTGAGGTATTCTGCGCCAATCGCGTCAATCACCTCCGGTGCCTTCATGCCATCTGAGAAGACAAATTTCTCAAAGAATCCTTCCTCTAACGCCTGCTTCAGAATGACCACGCCATTATCTGGATAGCTAATTAGGGTCAGCGCTTCGGCGTCTCCTGCGGCTAATTGAGCCAGTTCGCCGCGATAGGAAGCTTGACCCGGTTCAAAGGGAATCGATCCTGAAATTGTCCCCCCTGCCGCTTCGAAGGCGGCTTGAAAACTGTCGGCTAAGCCCTGGCCATAGTCATTGTTAACATAAATGATCGCCAGTTTCTCTAGCCCCTGTTCGCGAGCCACCTCGGCCAATGCGGAGCCTTGGAAAGCATCAGAAGGAACAGTTCTAAACAGATAGTCGCCATCCTCTAAATCGGTAATGACGGGAGAGGTTGATGCATTGGAAATTTGGGGAACGCTATTTTTACTGGTCACACTCTCAGCCACTGGAATGGTATTGCCACTAGAAAGGGCGCCAATAATAGCGACAACATTCTCTAAGGACGCCAGCTTTTGAGCGGCATCAATGCTGGGTTGCGGCGCCGTTTGGGTATCGCCGACCTGAAGGGCTAACGGTTTGCCCATTACTCCCCCAGCGTCATTGATTTCATTCAGCGCCAGCTTGACGCCATTGAAGCTAGTTTCGCCAAATGCTTGTAGATCTCCGGTCATGGGTAAAAGGGCTCCAACTTTGATGGCGTCCCCCGAGGTTACGGTTGCGGTTGTTGCGTCTGGAACGGTAGCGGTGTCAGTATCTGGCGCAGTTTGTTGGGAGGCGCACGCGGCTAGTATCGCGGCAAACAGCCCCAATGCAATAGGTTGGCGCCAATGACATTTAGCAGTACGATGATTTTTGACCATGAATTCCTCCTTAGCTATAGAGTTATATTTATGAATAACCCTCAACTTACTCTGTCAGCGGCAGAAATAAATTTGAGACGATTTTACAGCGTTTCAGCCATCCGAATTTATGTTAAGGATATTAAAATCCTCTTGGGCCAAGGGTTTTAATATCATGAATTCTTAAAATGAAAATTGCTGCTCCGTAAGTCAAGTTCTAGCATTTGTAGTTAATTGATGTCAGAACAGATATACATCAGGTCTGTTAAATATAGGTTAGTGAAAAGCCTATCTAAATCTATCTAAAGGGTAATATCTGGCGATTGCTTCACATTGACAACATTTCCAAACACTTTTCCAGCATCCGCGCCGTTGATGGCTGCTCATTCCGGGTTGAGGCGGGAAAGATTACTGGGTTAATTGGTCCAAACGGCGCTGGCAAGACGACGCTGTTCAATATCATTGCGGGCTTTCTCAAGCCCACGAATGGTCGGATCGCGCTGGACAATCGCAACGTTACCGGCTTTCCGCCGCACCAACTGTTTCATTATGGGTTGGTGCGTACGTTCCAAATTCCCCGCGAATTCGGCCGGATGACAGTACTGGAAAATCTCATGCTCGTACCGCCTGATCAAGTGGGTGAAAGTTTACTGGCGTCCTGGTTTCGCTGGGGTCGAACCTGCGATCGCGAAGTCGAGGTGCGCGATCAAGCCGAAGAGGTATTGGAATGTCTTCACCTCAGTCACTTGCGCGACGAACTCGCCTGTAACCTCTCAGGCGGGCAGAAAAAGTTATTAGAACTGGGCCGGACCATGATGACAGACGCCAAGGTGGTGCTGCTGGACGAACCCGGCGCTGGCGTTAACCGCACCCTGCTGGGGAGATTGGCTGAGGTGATTATCCAACAGAATGCTGAGCAGGGCCGCACCTTCTGTATTATCGACCATGATTTGGAACTGGTGGCCCGGTTGTGCGATCGCGTCATTGTCATGGCCGAGGGCAAAGTGCTGGCCCAAGGCTCCATGGACGACATTCGCCAAAACTCGGCTGTCCAGGAAGCCTACCTGGGAACGAAAGTCCAGCCTGTGAATACCTAGATTTTCGACGGAACTTTTGGCTGAGATAGGAACTGGGGTGTAGGGTGTATAGGGTGTAGGGATCAACTTGGTATGACAACTCCAGGACTTCTAGAACTCCACAATGTGTATAGCGGCTATCGCGGCGTTGACATCCTCCAGGGCGTCAACTTGATGGTTGAGCCGGGCGAAATAGTCGTCATTATTGGTCCTAATGGGGCTGGGAAATCAACGGTGCTGAAGTCGTTGTTTGGTCTGGCGACGGTGCGTCAAGGAGAGATCCGCTTCGATGGCCGTAACATTAACCGCTTGCGCAACAATCGCATCGTGCAGTTGGGCATCTGCTACGTACCGCAAACTGAAAACGTTTTCCCATCCCTAACGGTTCAAGAAAATTTGGAAATGGGGGCCTACGTTCGCACTGACGACTACAGCACCCAACTGGAGAAGGTGTATACCCTATTTCCGCCATTGAAACAGAAGCGCAAACAGTCTGCCGGAACTCTCTCGGGCGGGCAGCGGCAGATGGTAGCGATGGGCAGAGCCCTGATGGTTGACCCCAAACTCCTGCTGCTTGACGAACCCACTGCTGGACTCTCCCCCCTCTTTGTGGATCAAATCTTTAGCATTGTCCAGGATATCAATCAGTTAGGCGTCAGCATCTTGATGGTCGAACAAAACGCCAAACAGGCCCTCAGCATGGCC
>JAKSDM010000704.1 GCA_022360135.1 Pseudanabaenales cyanobacterium
ACATCTGGATAGAATAGCTTGGAACCTGGCGTCAGTTCAATTTCTTCAGGATCGTTAAGGGCGCTGAGAGCAAGGGCTTTATCAATCAAAGCTTGAGGTTCGATATCGCCATAGGCGACGGCCAAGCCAGGACGCCCCTGCCGCCAGAGCCGCAGAGCGGTTCCCTCGACCTGCGACGTTTCCAGTTGTTTGAGTCGATTAGCCTCAAAATATACAGGACGAGATAAGGAGTGGGATTGAAACACCTCCACTGCCTCAGCCCCAGAGCGAGCGGCTAGGTCTAGCAACTGCTCTGGCAGCATATCCTGGGATGAATTACCCTCCATACATAATGTCAATGGCGCACTCGAAGTTGAATCCAGCGATCCCCGCACTATATCCTTAAACTATCTTCGGGGATCGCGGTCATTTGCGCTAGAGCGGGCGTTTGAGAAATTGTCCTAATCGTTACACGCTTGCTAGAGCAGGCGTTTGAGAAATTGTCCTAATCGTTACACGCTCGATTAAGAATACACCCAACCTATCTATGACTGAGGTGCATTACCCTGTAAGGAACGTTTCGAAGTAGGACTCACTATGAAATCACTGCTTGCGCCTTCTCTGATGCTCTTTTGTCTGATTTTGCTAGTCCCGCCGCCTGCAGGGGCTCAAGATATAGAGGTTGCTCCCTCGTCGCCGAGTCAGTCCCCCGTTCCTAGTACACCCGAACTGAATCCTGCCGCCGACCCAGCTGAGACCTCTGATCTCGATCCAGCGTTTTCGGATGAGGCGTTTTTAGAGGAAGAAGACAGGCTGAACCCCGGTGATTTAACTCTCTCTGACGGTAGCCTATATAAGCAATATGTCTTTGACGGGCAAGCAGGGCAAGCCATCACGATTTCGATGGCGAGTAATGAGTTCGATACTTACCTGATCTTGGTGGGTCCAGAAGGGGAAATGCTGGCTCAGAATGATGATATCAGCGAAGCCGATCGCAATTCTGAGATTTCAATTACCTTGCCAGAGACAGGCACCTATCTGGTGATTGCCAACGCCTATGATTCAACTGGACAAGGCAATTTCTCCATCACGATTCGCAAATAGGGGGGCTAATTAGGGACTATGCTTTATGCCTTTGTAGCAGCGGATGCGGTGACAACCGCTGGTTCGCCGAGTTGAGAATGGAGCGGTTTATCATACTCAAGCGCTGCATCATAGAGACGATTCAGAGCATTCAGATAGGCGTGGGTGGAAGCGACCACAATATCTGTATTAGCGGCGTGGCCAGAAAATATGCGATCGCCCTGCTTTAAGCGAATCGTCACCTCGCCGATAGCATCAATCCCTGCGGTGACCGACTGGACCGAGAACTCAATCAACTGATTGGGCAAATCTACTACCCGATTAACGGCCTTATAGACCGCATCTATCGGGCCAGTGCCAATGGCGGCGTCGGTCAACTCCTGGCCATCCGGAGTGCGTAGGGTAACCGTTGCAGTGGGACGAGAATGGTTACCGCTAGACACCTGCACCAACTCCAGCCGGAAATGCTCCGGCGCTTGCTGGGTCTCGTCATTGACGATCGCTTCGATATCCCAGTCGGTAATTTCCTTCTTCTTATCCGCCAGTTCCTTGAAGCGGAGGAAAGCTCGGTTCAGGTCTTGATCCAACAATTCATATCCCAACTCCTTCAGGCGGGTGCGGAAAGCATTACGCCCCGAATGCTTGCCCAGGACAATCTGATTGTCCGTTAGACCAATGGACTGGGCGTCCATGATTTCATAGGTCAGTTTGTGCTTCAGCACGCCATCCTGATGAATGCCCGATTCATGAGCAAAGGCGTTAGCCCCCACAATCGCCTTGTTAGGTTGCACAAACATCCCAGTCAAGTTTGACACCAGACGGGACGTCTTATAAATCTGACGGGTGTCGATATTCGCCAGAGGTTTCTCAGATTCAGGCGGACGACCCAGAAAAGGATTGAAATACTGCCGCCGCACATGGAGCGCCATGACTAACTCTTCCAAAGCCGCATTCCCGGCCCGTTCTCCGATGCCGTTAATGGTGCATTCTAACTGGCGGGCGCCGTTTTTGACCGCTTCTAGGAAGTTAGCGACGGCCAACCCCAAATCATTGTGGCCGTGGACTGAAATAATTGCCTGATCGATATTGGGAACGTTTTCCTTAATGCCGCGAATTAGCCCGCCAAATTCAGCCGGAGTTGTGTAGCCCACGGTATCAGGGATATTGACCGTCGTCGCCCCGGCTGCAATCGCCCGCTCCAGCACCGCATAGAGAAACTGCGGATCGGATCGGCCGGCATCTTCGGGGGAAAATTCGACATCCGGGGTAAAGGACTTAGCATAGGCCACCATCTCCTCTGCGATCGCCAAGACCTCTTGACGGGTTTTGCGCAGCTTGAACTCCATATGGATATCAGAGGTGGCGATGAAGGTATGAATCCGCTTACGAACAGCAGGCTTGAGGGCCGCCGCCGCCGTTTCAATATCTTGACGCGTAGCCCGGGCTAGACCACAAATCACTGGCCCCGCTTCCGTCCCCACCGCCTGAGCAATTTTCTGAACCGCCTCAAAATCCCCCGAACTAGCAAATGGGAAACCCGCTTCGATGATATCCACCCCTAGTCGAGCCAATTGCCGCGCAATCGTTAGTTTTTCATCCCCATTCAAAGTCGCTCCAGGAGACTGTTCCCCATCTCGAAGCGTGGTGTCGAAAATAATGATGCGGTCTTGACTAGGTTGGGTACTCATCACAATTTACGTCAATGTAGAAATTTGCAACGCCATTAGCCTATTCTAATCGTTACCTTACTCAAGCTTTGATGGAATTTTTAAAGAAAACAGCATCTAGCGAAATTCTCGCCTATGTGAAATAGAGCAAGGTAGGGCGTCAGGATTTTAGATTTTAGATTTTGGATTTTGGATTTGGTTCACCTCTCCTCCCTATCTCCCCCATCTCCCCCATCCTCCCTATTTCTCCCATCCTCCCTATCTCTCCCATCCTCCCTATCTCCCCCATCCTCCCTATCTCCCCCATCCTCCCTATCTCCCCCA
>JAKSDM010001162.1 GCA_022360135.1 Pseudanabaenales cyanobacterium
AGTGGCCTCGACGAAAAGATTCTAATGATAGTCAATCAGACGTTCAGCCTGAAACTGCTTCATCCCGAGAAGACGCGTTTCCTACTGCTCAACAGCCAGCTCCAGTGACCTCTGAAAGCTCAGAGGCTGCCGACCCACTGGCGGCAATCTCTAGTCCTGACCCGCTTGATCCATCACCGACCCCAGAACGGGTTGACACCGAACGCAGCTATGAGTGGAATCCAGAAAGCGGATTCGCAACGGCCAAAGAGGCTCTAGCCATCAAAACCCCACTGCCGGATGGAAGCCAAATAGTGGGCTATCCCGCCCTACCTGATCCGGCAATGGAATTGCAGCTATTTCAGGTGAAGCGAGGCGGTGATCCGTTTGAGCAGGCGAGCCTGGCGCGGCTTATTCCACCGGGTGAGATTGCTATTATCGTCGGTGGATACTATCCTGAACTTCATCCCAAAGAAATTCCCCACAAGCGAAATATTGGCCATGCCTGTCTCGCCGTTGGCGTTGAGCGAGAGATTGAAACATTAGTACAGGGTCAGCCCATCCGAGTTAAAGAATCGGGCGTGATGACTATTAATAATCCTCAAAACTATTTAAAGGGATGTTTTGACGGATTTGGCTATGGTTGCTTTTTTGTCCAGAAGTTGAAATTTCCTGAAGGCATTACCCCCTCTGAGGAGACTGCTTACAAACAGAACATTGTGACGATGATGGCGCTAGCCAATACGTTTATCCCATTTGCCCAGAACAACTTTAATGGCGCCGATCCGCTGGGGATTCATAATCTAGAGAAGGTGCAAGAGGCTGGAGAAAAGTTGATTCTAGCGGTCTATGGAGATAGGGAGGCGATTGCATGGCTGGAGGAGGGTCGAAATACAGCCTATTGCGCCGAGTTGGTGAGTGCCGGGATTAATACCGGCACGGCGAGCGTCCTAACGCCAGATTTCATTCAGCAACTCCGTCAGAAGCTAGTGGCGACGCATGGCGAGGATAGATATCCAGATCTGTATGAAGTCGTTAGTCAGCGTATCAACAGCGGTGAATTCCTGCAAAACAACGCAAATCCCAACTTGCAATATGTTCGTTTAGGCATGGTTGAAGAAGGCGTCAATCTACAGCCCCTTAACCTCCGTTTTCCTACCGCAGATAAGTCAGGCACAGGGCTGGCGTTTATGTACTACGAATTCACAGATATTGCCTATGGATCCATCCGCGATACTTACCCCCGTCGGGATTTAGCCGGTCTTGAAGGAGCGGAGCGGCAAGTCGCCATAGAGTACAACACTAAGGTGGCGCAGGTCCAAGTCGAGGCATTTAAGCAAGCCGCCGTCAAATTCAAGCAGCTGGCCAAACTTGATCCGCCGACAACCGCCGCCTTTGACGCCTACGTTGACAATGAAGTTTTGCCAGCTCTCAACCGGCCTTATTCATCAAAAGCTGAACGGGATACAGCGATGGAAAAACTGGTCGAGCGGGGCCGGATTTTCACGCCAACAGGACCCCATGGAGAGGGCATGTTTATCCCACCTGACCTTTATCTGATGCCGACAACGGGTTGGGCAGAGGTATACAATGCTGGAATTGCGTTCTTTCCTGAACATTTAAGAGAAAGACAAGAAGGATGAAGCAATTCCCATTTAGGGATTTACCGTTAAATTTTGAAACGTTCCATCGCTGATGGGTGGGGGCGAAGCATCCGACAGATAAACGCCCAAAGATCATGAGAATTTTCATCGAATGCTTCGCCCCTGCATCTATACATCATCATTTATCCGCACATCATTTATCCGCACGTGGGATAATTTCTCGCTTTAAGTGTTAAGTGGACGGCCTTAGGGAGCGGATGGGGTTGAATCAGTGGCCATTGGCTCAGTCGGTCTTGGTGGGTTAGGCATAGGCTGTGCGAGTGAACGAAACGTGTATCGCTGACCATCATGGGTCAGCACGATTGGGGGGGGGGCTTCTAAGGAAGACGGAGATGTCAGTGACACCGTTACCGGCGCTCCAGATGCAGTTGGGGCGAGAATTTGAGCAATCTGTGTCTGCTGCTGCAAATCTTGGGTAGAGGAAACTAGACCGCTCAGGCCATTAATCAGATCCCGAACATTGTTGCGGAATGAGGGATCTCCAGTTAGTTCATCCACATCCG
Source organism: Pseudanabaenales cyanobacterium (assembly GCA_022360135.1). Taxonomy (GTDB): domain Bacteria; phylum Cyanobacteriota; class Cyanobacteriia; order Phormidesmidales; family Phormidesmidaceae; genus JAKSDM01. The sequence goes on from JAKSDM010001162.1 coordinate 2,147, forward strand.
CCATAATTTTCTGAGCGCTTTGGAAAACATCCCTAGCTGATTCCAGGGTTTGCTGCAGCATGACAATATTTGTAGAGGTATTTAATGCCTCGACCATGTCTCTTAAGTCAGTGGATGTCGCCGCTGCGTTAGCTGATAGCGTCTCGAGGTTCTGGACAAATTCGCCGTCGGTCACCACTGGCGTTAGGGTGTCCATGATGGCGCGCAGACGATCGCTACTGGCGCTGATATTATCTAGGATACTCACCAAACCTACTTGATTATTCAAAAGCAGGTTATTCACCTCAGTCGCCGTCAATTGTAGCTGTTGAGCCGCCTTTGCAACTGAATCGGTGGCGTTTTTTGCGGAAGCTGTGAGGGGGGTAATCTCTTCCTGCACCGATTGAGTCAGAGAGGTCAGTTCGTTAGTCAGTTGAGCTGCACTGGCGGTAAGGTTTGTGGTGTTATTAACAATGGTTTTAATATCCTCAATCAGCTCCGGTTCTGATAACAAATTGACCAGCTCTTCAACCGAAAGCACCAAAGATTCATAACTAGCGCCCGATATCCCGCGCAAGCGATCGCCTTCACAGACAATCACACTGCCGTCACAATCTGGCCCAAATGGACTCAGGGCCAGATCCGCCGCGGTCAATTCTACTCGGGGCAGAATGTCTAGAAAAACCTCGCCGATCAGCCCCGTTTGATTTGCTTGCACAATTGAACCACTGGGTATGCGTAAATCGCCCTGAGCAATTTCTACGGTGACATCCACTAAATTAGCCTCGGTCTGAATCGCCTGGATGCGACCGACCGGCACCCCTCGATACCGCACTACCGTGCCAATTAACATCCCGGGTGTGCTCTTAAATTCGACCATTAGTCGATAGGTCCGATTACCGGGACTCAATCCTCGCAACCAAAGCACCAAAGCGCCAAATAAGCCTACACCAATCAGGATCAGTAAACCGACAGAGCCTTCTCGAATTGTTCTTGCCCGCATGTCATCTCCTCACCGTTAGTGCATCATTCTTGTTAGCCAATAATATGGATTGGACCTTCGACCTTGCCGCTAAAGAACTGCCGAACTAATGGATTGTCGGTGTTATTGATAGTATCGACAGGCCCGCTCCATTGGATTTTACCTTGATGGAGAAATAGCACCCGATCCGCTGTCCGACGAATGGTGCTGTCTTGGTGAGTCACCATCACGTAGGAGCTGCATCCTCGTCCTTTTTGAATGCCTCGAATTAAATCTTCAATCACAGTGGATGCAATCGGATCCAGCCCTGCAGTCGGCTCGTCGTAAAGTAACATAGCGGGACGATCCATCGGGTTTTCTGGATTGGTCATCACAGCTCTGGCAAAACTAACCCGCTTACGCATGCCGCCGGATAGCTGGGCTGGATAGCGATCGCCAATGCCCGGTAGTCCCACCATCTCTAAAGCATCATCCACCAGCTGCCGAATTTCCCGTTGCGACAAATGAGAATGCTGATAGAGCAGAAACCCCACGTTCTCTTCCACAGTCAGTGAGTCAAACAGCGCCGCTTGCTGAAACACCATCCCAATTCCAATCGGATCAGGAGCATCTTCAATCAACCCCATGCGCAGCTTGCCCTGGACGTAAATCTCCCCCGAGTCGGGGGCTAGCAGTCCAGCGATAATTCTGAGGATGGTGGATTTCCCGGTGCCAGAGGGACCAATAATCGCTACTGCTTCCCCTCGATAAATGGTTAGGTCAATTCCATCCAAAACCAGGCTAGAACCAAATGCTTTGCGAATTTGCTTTAAATCAATCAAGGGCTCGTCATCGCAGCCGCAGTCAGGCTGTAATTCAATCAACGGATTAGACATGGAGATAACGTTGATAGCTGTAGAACTTAGGTAGAGAGCACACAGGAGCTAAAGAAATCAATGGCGTACTGCCATCCTCTGCATAGACTTTATCAAATGCTCGATAGAATCGGTGGGCAAGCAGAAGTTGCTCTCAATCGGTAGACTATCAACCACTCCTTATTTAAGCTGGCGTTTACCTAGACCTCAAGCCACTTCTCATTGATTCTCAAGCTCAACACAATGACCTTCAATTCCTTGAAAAAATCCTTTCGTCACACTTTGCAATTTCTACTGCAAGAGTCGATTTCCCTGACCCCGCCTCGAATCAATCGATGGTTCAAGTGGCTGGCTCCCGGTTTGTTGGTCAAGCGATGGCTGTTTTTGAGTACAGCGGGTGTGTTGCTAGTCGGTGTAGGCACAGCGATTTGGCTCAAACTGACCCCGGTGTTTTACACGGTGCAATTTGTCGGGGCGGCGCTGAGATTCATCACCACCATTATCCCCAATTATGTGAGCGGTCCGCTGGCGGTCCTGGTTGGCCTTTCATTCATCCTATGGGGTCAGACTCGCACCTTGAGCGCCATTACCGATGTTCTGATGCCGGGGAATGAAGAAGAGTTGGTAGATGTGTTGATCAACCGTCGACGACTCGATCGCGGCCCTAAGATTGTGGTATTGGGGGGAGGAACTGGACTATCGACTCTCTTAAGGGGCTTGAAACACTATAGTGCAAACATTACAGCCATTGTCACCGTGGCTGATGATGGCGGCTCCTCTGGACGGCTCCGCCGTGAGATTGGGGTCCTCCCTCCAGGGGATATTCGCAACTGTATAGCCGCCCTAGCCGATGAAGAAAAGCTCCTGACAGAACTTTTTCAATATCGGTTTAGGGCGGGCGGCGGTCTGACTGGCCATAGCTTCGGCAACCTATTTCTGACTGCTATGAGTGAGGTGACTGGCGATCTAGAACAAGCGATCGCAGCCAGCTCAAAAGTACTTGCCGTCAGAGGGCAGGTACTCCCGGCCACCCTCAGTGATGTCCGCCTTTGGGCGGAATTAGGCGATGGCCGCCGCATTGAGGGGGAATCCAACATTACCCAGGCCAAAGGTCGGATTGTCAACATTGGCTGCACCCCGCCTAACCCGCCTGCTCTACCTAAGGCGCTCAAGGCCATCAACGAGGCCGACTTTATCATCATCGGGCCAGGCAGCCTCTACACCAGCATTATTCCCAATCTGTTAGTGCCTGAAATTACCGCGGCGATCGCTGAGCAAAACATCCCTCGAATTTATGTTTGCAACATTATGACAGAGCCTGGGGAAACCCAGAATTTCAAGGTTTCAGACCATGTACGGGCCTTAGATGAAGCCTGTGGTCAGCCCCTATTTGACGCCGTCTTGGTCCAGAAAAGAACGCCCTCCGCCCAGGCGCTAGAACGCTATGCCCAAGGAGAAGCTGAATTTGTTGTTTTGGATCGGGAAACCGTAATCGCATCCGGTCGCCGCATCATTCTTGCCAATGTAATGGTCGAAAATGAGCAAACCGGCACTGTCCGCCATCATCCCAATCGCCTCGCCCGAGTCCTTTTGCGGTGGTATACCCGGATGGAAAGACTTGGGTGATCACTAACTCCCTTCTGAACTTAACTGCTTGGATATCCAACTGGCGACACCGCTGAAAATAGCCCCCGCCATCAAAATACTAATGGCGGGTAAGAATAGAGGCTGCCAAAGGGAATACCACAGATTTAATCCCAAATTCAGGTTGGCTGCGCGACCTGCAATGGCGATCGCAAACCAAACAAAGCTAATTAGCACCAAAAACAAATCGATCATTAATGCCAGATTCAACCAGCTCAGGATTCTATCTTTCATAACCTAAGGCTTAAAACAAAAAAATATGGCTATACTTACAATCGAGCATAACCATACTGTAGAAGATGAGTTTTACCAGAACCTATCGACTTTTTCAGTCAATAAGCCATTACTCTAAATCGTTTGAATCGTTGGTCAAAGTTTCGAGATTGTCTGGGTCGACGTAATGGCAAACGGCTTCATCTAAACAAATTAACGCCCATCCAGACTCATCAATCCCAACTAAGTTATAAGCGGCCTCTTGAACAAAAAACCCTTTATGATTACGAGTTTCTGGTTTCACTTCTACAGTACGCATGACTGATAGTTCACTCCATGAAAAAATAAATCTGATTTACAAAAGAGGTATTCAGGATGCCCCATAAATAAAGCTCATCTATAGCTTTACTTGAGCTTATCATTAGATTCCTGGGAATTTCATTAAGTTATTTAATTCGACATTGCGATATGTAAAATCACCTTGGTTACGGTGGGATGACAGCCACCTACAACCCAGATAATTATTTGCACATATTTACACATATTAAATTTCCCATGCTCCTATCTGGGGTTAGGGGCTTGAGCGCCTGACTCCACATATAGAGTTTCTCATTTGGCATTGACTACACCCCACACCCTAATACCCCACCTTGCCGAGATGTGTTCAATCCAAGTAGGAATTGCTATAGGAGCATATTCCATTAAATTTCCACCAAAATTGGCGTCACTCATTTAGGGCGCCAACAGG
>JAKSDM010000364.1 GCA_022360135.1 Pseudanabaenales cyanobacterium
GGGATACTACCGAAATCTCATCTTTAATTCCATACTTTTAAAAAGGCTAACGCGTCAAGCCATAAAATTGGCAGGAATCATTAGAGACTTACCTTAATACTATACCGATCATTTTGCGGTTGCTTCGACAATGCAATTGCATGGCTTAGGATTCTATAGCGATTTTCGCTTGAATTGAATGCACTTTGAATTTTGATCTCCCCAACGAGAACATCCTGGGATTAAACCTGTATTCCATGCAAATGAGAACCGCTATATTTCTACACAAGTCTCTTATCAGGTAGGTCGCTAAGCTTATAGGCAGGGTTTAAGTAGAAGAAAATCCATCATTTTTTAAACTCTTTAAGCCTTGTGTAATCGCTGCCTAACTATCCGGTTGGAGCGGACTACCGAAAGCCTCTGATGGATTTGCAAAGGCTAATCGCAGCGGCTCAACCACCCCGTTAGGCGGCTCACAACTGAACTTTGAAGGAGGTGATGCGATAGTTCCATTCGTCCCAGGAAAACTTACAGGTTCAAATTACTTGTTACGGTGAAAACCAAGAAGGAGGTAGATCATGGCAATCGTCATAGAAAGCTATGCGTTCGTAGGCATCGCTCCCCCGGCGGCACACCCGGAAGCCCGAGTGTGGCTGCCCCCCGGGTACACTTTGACTGGCGGCGGCGCTTTCGACCTATGGCAGGGATTCGGTAACCTGCTGACGGCTTCGTACCCTATCCGCCAAGTCGAGGGAGCCCCTTACACCGGCTGGGCAGCAGCTGGCAAGGACCATATAGAGTCTGATCCTGCTCCGCTTGCTGTGTACGCTATAGGCATCAAGATAACTAACAACGGCCAACCTGTAAGTATCCAACAACAGGTCGTTTCAGCCAAGGGGCCGACAGCGGCGCACCCCAAAGTTACAGCTCACCTGCCAGACGAATGGATCGGCACGGGAGGTGGGGCAATCGACAACTATTCGGGCGAGGGTAACATGCTGACGGCCAGCTATCCTGTTTACACGAATGGGAAGGTAACCGGTTGGACCGGGATGGGCAAAGACCATATTCAATCGGACCCGAGTACGATCACCGCGTTCGTGATCGGTATCCAAGTCCCTGATGTCACACTCGATGTGGATATCGTTTCGGTGACGGGCAAGACGGCTGCGCACCCGGTCGCCTCAGTGTCCAGTCCTACGGGCCACACAGTAGTCGGAGGTGGGGCAATCGACAACTATTCGGGCGAGGGTAACATGCTGACCGCGACGTATCCCTTGATTAGCAGTTCCGACGGAACATTGACTGGATGGTCTGCTGCAGGCAAAGACCACATAAAATCAGACCCGAGCTCAATTACGGTCTACGTCGTCACGCTTGAGGCAGTACCAGTATAAGGGATAGGAAATCACTTATGGGGCTGGACGAGCCGCGTGTGGTGTGGGCGGTATCTTTGGCTTGGTGGAGGCCCCAGTGTCGCCATTTCGGCTCTGTTGTCTGGCAAGAATCGGTTCACATCTTGAATCTTTGTTCAGCAAGAGACAGGGTGTGAGGGATAAGGCGGCGGAAAGGGAGTCACAACCTCGCCTACCGCCCACGGCCTAACAACCCGCTGGAGCGGACGGGCGACAGCGTACGTTTTTGGCCGGTTCCTGTGTCTTCTGTCGCCCGCCGCTCAGCTCCGCCGTTAGGCGCATAAGGGAGCTATAGATCGATGCAACTAAAAGGACTTTCTACCCGCCAGACGCCAAAGAACCTCGAACAATTGCGGCGTCTGCTGATGCGTGCAGGGCAACTGGAACACCTGCTACTGTGTTCCTATCTTTTCACTGGCTATTCCCTCAAACAAGATCCTTCTGAGGGGGGAATTCAGCCTGGTGAACAATTGATGGCGACGGCGGCTTGGAAAGGTATGGTCATTGGTGTGGCTGTCCAAGAAATGCTGCACCTAGCGCTGGCTTCCAATCTGCTCGCTGCAGTGGGAGGCAAACCCAACTTTAGTCGACAGGCGCTAGACCCTGACCATGCTGGCGGGCCAAACGCCACCTTGGAATTTCCGCTTTCACCGGCAGAGATGACTGCTACTTTTGGTTACCCATCTAATCGGGGTGTCTGGCTGGGGCTGTGGCCATTTGCGGATGCTGACCGCAAAGCCACAGCTATTGAAGGCTTTGTGTGGTTTGAGTCCTATAGCGAGGACCCCGATCAGGGATTTCCAGGACCCGCTTGGGCAAATTCACAACACTCTGAATCCAATGCTCTCATGAACAGTGGCTATCTGTTGGGATTGGAAGATATGGAGATCAGCACTCTGGTGGAGATCTACAAGGCCATTGCGGCGGGATTTGTGCATTTAAATGAAACGCTGGGTCACGATGCGCTTTTTTGTGGCAATCTTCAATTGCAGGTGACCGAGCAGGAAATGACAGGGCTCTTTAATTTTCCTCCAGCAACGGTTGATCGAGGAGATGAACCACTGCCAGCGCCTCTGCTCGTTAGAGTTCACGATGTCCAAACGGCGCTAATGGCCATCAATACCATTATTGTACAAGGTGAGGGTGACACCCAAGCCTGGGAAGAATTTGTTCAACAGCTTGCCCCAGATATTGCCGCCACTTTCCCTACGATTAATACCCCCCCGCACCATGAAGTCTTTGAGCAAGTTCTTTTCGGTGTACCGGCTAAGAAAATTCCGGGGTATAACGAACTGGCGAAAAAAGATCCTGATTTTAATCCGGTGCGCGACCTGCCAGAAAATCCTCTCTCACAGGATACGTGCCACAGTGACCCTGTTTGTGAAAGCCACATTCATGTGGTCGAAGGGTTCAATGGGCAGTTGGCAGGATTTTTTGATGCTCTTTACAATGTCTTGATAGATACGTTGGCCCTTGCCTATACCCATGAGTCTGACAGTGGAGATTTGGGTGTACAGGGATACGAGAAGGCCACCTTGGTACAGTCGTCGGTGCGATCGATGGTGTATTTGATGTCGCCGCTTGGCAATGCGCTGGCGCAAATGGGGTCGGGGCCGGGATTTATTTATCGTGAATCTCATGCCAGTTGGGATGCTGTGACATCTGCTCTGTATCAGCTTTCTCGCCAAGCACAAGAGCTGGCGACCCTGGCCCCAAATATGGAAATTTGGCTCACGCCCGCATATCTTGCCATACCACCGGCAGGCCATAGCTATCCTCAGATCACCCTTAAAGAGTTGCTGAGCAAGATCTTAGGCCCCGATTTGCTGTTTATGTCAGATCGGCTCAAACGGGTTCGGGGTCATAAACCTCCCGTAGCTGCGGACGGCAAACTGTATGATGTCCATGTTTGCCAGGGATTAAATGCTTGTAAGGGGCAGGATATCACTGGTTCAGCGGCGAAAGCAGGGGAGGGATTGTGCGCCACTGCGGATCCTCACGTTTGTTCCGGTCAGAATCACTGTAAAGGACAAGGGGGTTGCGGCTATTCACCGGGGGCAACCCATGATCTGGCGGCTGCAGAAAAGCGTCAGAACCATCCTGGTCAAAACCAATATGCAGGTCTAGTTCCACCAGATCCCAAAGCCTTTCCCGATCAAATCTACTTTGTGCCCAACAATAAGGCAGATTCTGCCTGTGGTAGCCCGATTCTGCCCAGTTTATTAAATACCTATGGCGAAAACACTGACCCGGATGCAGATCGAGGCGGTAATAGCGAAGTTTATGATGAAGCCAAAGGGTATGTGTGGGAATTTGCCAGAAAGCTCTTTGAAGATAAATATGATGATTTGGATCCGGGAGAATTCAAGGGTGAGGATAACCAGGGTATTCAGCGCTATCGATGAAAGAGAATTCTAACAGTTTCGGACTCCCCAACCTGGGCTTCGGCGTTGGGTTGCGCAACGTTCATTTTGAGCATATTCTCAAGCATCAGCCGCCGGTCGATTGGTTTGAAGCCATTAGTGAAAATTTTATGGATTCACGAGGGCGGCCACGCTATGTGCTGGATCAAATCGCAGAACGTTATCCGGTGGTGCTGCACGGCGTTTCTCTGTCTATTGGTAGCAGTGACCCGCTTAATCATAGCTATCTGATCAAGCTTCGGCAGCTGGCTAATTCGATTAAGGCTCTTTGGGTGTCTGATCATTTGTGCTGGACTGGGGTGCTGGGCCGCAATACCCATGACCTGTTGCCCTTACCTTTTAATCAGAAAAGCCTGTCACATGTCATCAGTAGAGTGAATAGGGTTCAGGATGTTTTGCAGCGCCCATTAATGCTGGAAAACCCCAGCAGTTATCTGACTTTTACAGAAGATACCTTAATGGAGTGGGAATTTATGTGTCGACTGGTGGAATCCACTGGTTGTGGTCTTTTACTTGATGTTAACAACGTTTATGTATCGAGCGTTAACCATAATTTTAACGCCGAATACTACATCCGTTCGTTACCGTTGGAACATGTTGTGCAGTGTCACCTGGCTGGACATAGCGACTGTGGCGCTCATCTGATTGACACCCACGATAGGCCGGTTATCGATCCAGTGTGGCGGCTCTATCAACTCGCCTGGAAATTAACTGGAGGGTTGTCAACGTTGTTGGAATGGGATGCGGAAATTCCTTCTTTTGACGAATTGCATGGGGAAGTCTTGAAGGCAAAGTATTGGACAACTACGGATGAAATCGCTTGCTGATATTCAAGCCTGGATGCTGGCAGTGATCACTGACCCAAGGGGGGCAAGCGCTGCTGTCAATCGTCTGGCTTTAACCAGTGAAAATCCTGATCTGGAGACTGGTCGAGACAATGTTGAGCGCTTAATTGCTTCCTCAACACAACTCAGTGGCGTAGACCGATTGGACATCTATAATCGCGCTTATCACGCCAGGTTATTGGAGTGTTTGAAGATTGAATTTCCTTGCTTGCACCACACGCTTGGCGATAGCGTGTTCAAACAATTTGCCCTAGATTATCTTCAGCACTACCCACCCAAAGATTACACACTTAGTGAGATGGGTAAGTGTTTACCCACTTATTTGGCAGACACAAACCCCAATACAATTCCCATTAATAAGCCTCAACTCAAGCGCGAACATTGGTGTGATTTTATCGTGGACCTCGCTACGCTGGAACGTGCATTCCTGGAAATCTATGATGCACAAGGAAGCGAAGGAAAAACTTGTCTGCGTGCTGACGATCTTTTGGGTATACCCCACGATCATTTTCTCGATTTAAAAGTTTGTTTTGTTCAAGAGTTGAAGGTGTTAAGACTCTACTGTCGGGTTGAAGAATATTTTCAGGCTTATCGCCAAGGGGAGAATGCCCAAATGCCAAAACCGCAAAGGTGTGCGGTGGCTGTTTTTCGCCAGAACTATATCGTGAGGCTAATACCCCTCTCTGGGGTTGAGGCGGACTTTCTCAGTGAACTCTGTAACGGTAAAACGGTAAAGCAAGTACTGGCCTGGACAACTGCGTTATCTCCCGAAAAAGCGAGGCGCACGCTGCTACACTGGGCGGATGAGGGCATGTTATTGCGATCGAACCCATGATTCCCCGCAAGCGTTTTGACAACTCTAATTGCTTTACCTTCCCATCTATAGCAATTCTCACTTGGGTTGAACACATCTCATGAAGACGGGGTGTGGGGTATAGGGTGTAGGGTGTAGTCAATGCAATTGAGAGCCGCTATACATTGAGGTGTCATTGCGGGATATTGAACGATTGGCCTGCGTTTTGAATGATTACGTTCTTGCCAATCGGAATCACCTGGCAACCAGTAGGCTAACATGAACATGCATTGGCATTTAGGTAGACGGTAGAGGGTAGACAGTAGGCAGGGAGATTACCCATTGCATTGCTAGATCAGCTTATTTCAGTGCCATTCCGGTTAGAGTAGGTCAATCTAACAATTGATTACACCGAACAAGCAATTGCATACGCTGAACAAGGAAATGGGTACGCCGATCAAACAATTGCATACGCTGATCAAGGAAATGAGTACGCCGATCAAACAATTGCATACGTTGATCAAGGAAATGAGTACGCTGATCAAACAATTGCGATCGCCGATCTAGAAAACGAGTACGCCGATCAAGGAAATGAGTACGCTGATCTAGAAAACGAGTACGCTGATCTAGAAAATGAGTTTGCCAATTCGGTGACTATGATATCTAATATTGGTTCAGTATAACTACTGTCTATAGAGACGATGGTCTGCATAGCATTATGCATTATTCTAACGAAAAGTATAGAGCGCTACAATAGGCGAACTTCATGCAAAGTGAAACTGATCTAGAGTGTATTCACTTACATCGTTTCTTCGAGGTCAATTTTGCGATCGCGCTTCAAGCCTTTTAGGGAAAAAATAATATGGAAAACTACAACGACTATAATTTGGATCCAAAGCAATTTTCCTTTCTCAAATGCTTCCGAGACAACTGGCAAGCAATCAGAGATGAATTTACCCACTTTAACCACAGTGCGTCGAGTGAAGAATTAACATTTGCCAATGATGTATTGGGGCCGAAAAGTAAAACGCTCAAGACTAAAAAGAAAGGCAAATATAGTGCTTTTGGGATATTATTTCAAGGTGTTTTTATTGAAAACTATATCCAGTTGCATCAAATACAATATCCCAATTATCAGTCCCACGAGGCGTCAGAACGA
>JAKSDM010001293.1 GCA_022360135.1 Pseudanabaenales cyanobacterium
TGATTTGGGAGATGAGTGTGTTGCCGCCATGACCAAGGCGATCAGATCCCAGGCAACCCCCAACGCTTAACTAACTACATTGCACATTCTTCATCCTGAGGCAGAGCAGAAAATTCTGTAAGGAGATGCCGAGAAAGTCTCGGCTGTCTGATCAGATGATGTTACCTGCTTTACAGAACCAGCCGCGATTGCATCTTTGAGAGTGACCAATAGATCAATCTCTCGATCTGTGAGGTTCTGTCCTCCAAAGGCTTGATCAATCAGCCCCTCTGAATCAGAGGTCAGTTCGCCAGACACCAAGGCAGTATGAAGCAAGCGCTCTACCTGTAAGCTGCCCGGCGGTGGGGCGCTCTCTTTGTTGATGGGAGATTTTCTATGGCCACTGTATCCACCATTCTGAGCACGCCGCCACGAGAGATGATAAGGATTACTCAAGCAATGTTGGGTAGTCTGGTCAGCCAAACTCACTTCGTACCTTTGCCAAGCTTGCTCCAAAGTCTCACAGGAGATACTGACTAAGGGCGTTACCAAGGATAAGGGAATTTGCCGCGCTTCCGCCATGCCAAACCAATGGCAGAGCAGATTGACAATTAAACAAGCCCGCTCAAGCTCATTCGGTTGCAACAAGATGCGCTGTAACCTCTGGATAGAATCAATCCGTCTTTGGCGAGCTTGCCGCCTTTCCGCCAGTGTCGCCACCACACCCAGCTCTGCTTTGCCTATAGCATAAGCCGAAATAAAGCCAAACTCAGAGCTACAGCTTAAACTCGAGCCGGGACATATCAAGTCGTTGTATAAACGGCCCTGTAAAATGAGTCCAGCCTGACAATGAGGCGAAAGGATGAGAGATTCTTCGTGATCGAAGAAAGGAACAATATTCATAAGTAGAACCCCTTTGAACAGAGTGGCTAATTGGGATATTCAACTCGCATTTACACGGGGGGACTACCATGTTTTCAGTATATACGTAGTTAGCATTGTGATTAATATAACTAAAAAAATACTTTCTATGCGTGTATACACTTATCTTTATTATCTCTTTAAGGAGTGATATATATCCCTGAAATTACTGTAAAATAAGCCTTCCAGACAAAATATCTGGGCAGGCTTGCTTTGGAGAGATAAGCTATTGGGCCTCTAATTTTACCCTTAGCCATTGTGCTGCGGTAAACGATAAAGGGTGGATTGGTTAGGCGGGAGACGGTAGACAGAGATCGGACTGTAAATCAGCTTATCGGGGTTGGAACTCTAGATAATGGATTCCCGTCTTTAAGGAAAGTGATAAATGGCTTAACTAACCAGGGGACTGGTGTAAAACCCCTAATCCCATTTAGCGACACTGCAAAAACAATCAGAATGACAAGGAATCGGACCATGCAAAGCATCTTAAATCGTCCTCTATTATCCGGATTGATCGCGGCAAGTGTTTGCAGCGCGATAGTCTTACCTACACAATCTGCTTCTGCAGACCTGCTACAGGATATTGGGATCGGCGCCGCCACCAATGTGGTTGTAGGAGAAGTTCTAGATAATGGCAATGTTCTCAACAATGCCATTGGCGGAGCTGCAGCTGGAGCAGCGGTGGGCGCAACCCACAATGATAATGGCGGAGTTTTAGGTGTAGTTCAAGATGCAGCGGTGGGCGCCGCCGCCAATGTAGTAACGGGTCTAATCCTGGATAACGGCGGGGTTGGGGACAATGCTATTAGCGGTGCGGCCTCTGGTGCAGTTGTGGGCGTCATAAAGGACTGAGTAAGCTAGAAGAGCATGCGCTGTTTACATCCTGTCGTTACCTTACTTGCTGTTACTTTCACTGGGCTGGGTATGGGCTCAGGTCTAGCCGCTGAAGAAATTGTTTTTCGGTGGCAGGCCGCCAGCCGCAGCCTGCTGGTCACAGATTTAGAAACCTATGCCGCTACGGGGGAGCCCAGCCGCCAGTTGCAGAGTTATTTCGATCTTTACAGCAACCCTAGAGGATTGAATGCCGTGCGCCCAATCCTTAACCAGACTATGCAGGTCGATTTTGTTTCCTTTGAAAGATATCTGCGTTCAGACGCCGGAGACTGCATGCTGGGCCATATGGCGACTTTATTGAAGCCAACACCCAGTAGCACGGCAGGCAAAGTTTCACTGCGGGCGGCTCTGGTTAATGCCGCCGCCCCCGACGGCAACTTCAACTTGTTGGAAATTCTGACTGAGTATCCCACTGCTCAGATGCACCTTGATCTAGACCAGATGTTCCGAGCGAACCACCATGAGCAAACGATTAAGGATGACCTTGAAGAGTTTTGGCAAAAAGCCGGATTTCCTCAAGAACAGTTGCAGCAACTAGAGGCTCAAATTTTCTCAGAAGGGAGCGCTAGTAATCAGCAGCCGCTGAACTTAACGAATATTGACTACAGCGTTTTATCAGATGTCTCACGCCGCATCTGTGGAAAATTGGGTCAACCCTCAACTTAATGAGTTGATGTGTTATCGCCATACTCACAAACCCATTCAATTACTGAAATAATGAATGGTCGAATGGTTTAGGCGTTGGGTTTCGCACGCTGATGCTGTCGGCGAAATAAAACTTCATTGAGACATATGACATTTAATTTCGCAAAAGCATTGTATTACTTAGGCTTGAA
>JAKSDM010001727.1 GCA_022360135.1 Pseudanabaenales cyanobacterium
AACAAAGCGCAGCTGCATGATGGCGAATATGGTCTGCCATGAAGGTGGCGATGAAATAGTAGCTGTGGTCATAGCCTTCTTGCATACGCAGGGTAAGGGGTTGCCCTGCCTTAGCGCAGGCCTGCTCAAAGAGCTCAGGGTGGAGCTGTTGGGTAAGAAATACATCGGCTGCACCCTGATCGATCAAAATAGGTCGATTTGGATCAGCGTGATCTAGCACCAGTTCGCTGGCGTCATACATTCGCCAAATTTCCTGATCTGAACCCAGGTAATGGGTGAAGGCTTTCTGTCCCCAAGGACACCGCATGGGAGCAGCTATTGGGGCAAAGGCGGAGATTGAACAGTAGCGATCGCGATTCCTTAAACCACACACCAAGGCCCCATGCCCCCCCATCGAGTGGCCAAAGATGCCAGCGCGATCGCCCTTCACCGGAAAATGTCGCCCAATTAATCCAGGCAGTTCCTCCACAACATAGCGATACATACGATAGTGTTGACGCCACGGATCAACTATTGCATCAATATAAAATCCCGCGCCGACGCCAAAGTCCCAATCATCAGTTTCTCCAGGAATCCCAAGCCCTCGGGGGCTGGTGTCAGGCGCCACTAACATCAAGCCATACTTGGCGGCGTAGCGCTGGGCTCCCGCCTTGGCGGTGAAGTTCTCCTCGCTGCAGGTGAGCCCCGATAGATAATAGAGCACCGGAACAGGACCTGTTTTAGCTTGGGGGGGGAGATACACCGCAAAATTCATCTCGCAATTGCAAGCCGTAGAAGCATGGCTGTAGAAACCGACAACGCCGTCAAAGCAAGCATACTGCTTAAGCTGATTGAGAACTGCGGACATGGGGTTATCCAATAAGATTAAGACCAGGGCAAACTTAAAGCGGAAAAATATCCCTGAGATAGAATCCAGACTCTAGTCTACAGCTGACTGCTAACTTCTGACTTCTGGCTCTAACACCTCCTTGCCTTCGAGTCTGGATTTCGACTGCTTAAACGATAACGCCCCGGGGCCAGCTGCAGCTAAAACCAAAGTTCCTACTAAAATCAGCAAGTCACGCTCTAATCCAGCGGAGACGGTAGCCGCCTCCAGCGAACCTGGAATTTGCACCGTTGCGATCGCCCCAGCAATGATGAAGAGTAGCACTAGATTCGACCACCGATGGTACAAGCCCAAGAGGATGAATACACTGGCGACCACTTCAACCATTCCGGTAATGGGTCCCAAGAATCCAGGCAGACCAAATCCAAGAAACTTTGCTGTCGCCATGGGCCAGTCTATCGCTTTGGGAAATCCATGATACAGAAAAATAAACACCATTACTAACCGCAGCAGCAGTAAAGAAACATTCAGAAATTGATGAGTCGCTGTTCTACTATTCATAGGTATCCCTCCATTAAAAATCACTATTCAAATCAAAATCGTCCTGGCTAATGACTTAGCCCTTAACCTCAACGAGGTCTACCCTCTAGTTCCGCTAACTACTGAGTTCGCTGAGCCGATCCGATCGTTCCGTGGTCAAATGCGACTAAAATCAGAGTGCCTACCAAAATCAGCAAGTCACGCTCCAATCCTGCAGATATGGTAGCCGCCGACAGCGAACCTGGAATTTGCACAATTGCGATCGCCCCAGCAATGATGAAGAGTAGCACTAGATTCGACCACCGATGCCAGAAGCGTAGGAGGATGAATACACTGGCGACCACTTCAACCATTCCGGTAATAATTCCCAAGAATCCAGGCAGGCCAAATCCAATAAATGTTTCTGTCGACCAGGGCCAGTCTATTGCTTTAGGCAATCCGTGATATAGAAAAATAAACACCACTACTAGCCGCCGCAGCAGTAAAGAAAAATCCTGAAATTGATGAGTCGTTGTTGCACTATTCATAGGTATTCCTCTATTGCAAATCACTAGTCAAACTCATGCTGGCCATTACGTAGCGCCTACCCTCCGCGAGATCTACCTTCTAGTTCCACCAGCCGTTGGGTCGGCTGAGCCGATCCTTGAGGAAGCAGGATTAGCCGGATAGCCCGGTCACCTAACAGATAGGCATGAACCCAACTGATCAGCACCAATACCCGGTTGCGAAAACCTGGCAAGTAAACCAGATGAACCCCCAGCCACATAAACCAGGCCAAGAATCCCGAAAAGGCGAATGGGCCAATCTTGCCGACACCCCCGTAGCAGCCAACAATCGCTAATCGGCCTTTGTTGAAATAGCTAAAGGATTTGGGCTCCTTTCCCCGCAATTGCCGCTTGATATTTCGAGCCACAGCAACGCCTTGCTGCAGCGCCTCTGGAGCGACCCCTGTTAGGGCTTTTCCACCACTCTCAACAGCGGCTAAATCGCCAATCGCATATACTTCAGGGTGCTCTAACAACTGCAGGGTTGAGCGCACCGCCAGCTTTCCCTTTCTGAGGGTGGACAGTTCTTGAGAGGCCTCGGGCATGGCTGCTGTTAGCCCTGCTGTCCAGATCACCGTCGCCGCCGGGATCTCCTGACCATCTTGCAATTGCACAGCGGTGGGATTGACCTGACTAACCCTTGAGTGAAGCCGCACCTTAACCCCAAGCCGACGAAGTTTTCGGCAGGTATAGTCTCCCAGCTGGCGAGGTAAATCCGCCAACAATCGATCGCCAGACTGAAGCAGTATAATCTGTACTTGCCGCCGATCTAGCAATGGGTAGTCCTTCCGAAAAGGGCCTCGGATCAGTTCAGCCAGGGCGCCCGCCAGTTCAACCCCCGTCGGGCCGCCGCCCACAATCACGAATGTGAGCAACTGCCGACGCTGGCTGAATTCGGGTTTTCGCGCCGCCTGCTCAAAGCAAGAGAGAACCTGGTTGCGGAGTGCGATCGCCTGCTTTAAACTCCGCATCGGCAAGGCGTACTCAGCAGCCCCAGGGACGCCAAAAAACTGAGTTTGGCTGCCAGTCGCCAACAGCAGATAATCATAGGCAATCGCCGCCCCATCTGTTTCTACCAACCGAGACTCAAAATTAATTCGTCTCACTTCAGCCATCAGAAAGTGCAAATTAGGCGCCCGCCGCAGGAGCGTGCGGATAGGATAGGCAATCTGCGCGGGTTCTAACTCCGCCGCCGCCACTTGGTAAAGCAAAGGCACAAAGGTGTGATAGTTATTGCGGTCAATCAGGACCACCTCGATCTCGGCCCTAGCCAGCGACTGGGCCGCCTGCATACCACCGAAACCAGAGCCAATAATCACAACCCGAGGACGTCTCTGCATAGCCGTTCTGTTTGTCTAACTACTTAAGTAAGATTGCAACGATTACCATAAGGAAGATGCTGCTGACATGACATCGCTGACCAAGCATCGATCCTAATCGGGAAGGCGCGATCGCCTTTCGCTTAGGTGTTGATCGCAGTTGACAATAATAGACTTCACAGTCTCTGACCCCCCAATTTTTCCTGTAACTCACTTTCCAATTGCTATACGAGTGAGGAGGATGATTGGATGTCCTCAACGGTTAATTTTTCTTTAATTGCGTACCCCCTAAATTGCTTAACTGAAAGTTTAAACACAAGATACGTGTTACCACGACCTGCATCATTAATGCATCAATTTATACTTTCAATATGATTACCACCGAGGCGATTGTCATCACTTTTTTTATTGCAGTGATGATTAGCTTTGAACATCCAAGAATGTTCAATGGTTTGATTTTTAGGCGCAGAATAGTATTTTCGGAGATTTTTCTAAATGTTTCATCGTTTATCTCCATTCACCTTAATGGTAATGGGGCTTGCCTCTACCGCCGTCTTATTGAATACATCATCGGCTCAGGCCCAATCTGCACCCATTGATGAAAAAGCCTATGCTGATAGTGTTGTGTTCTACGAAAGAGGCGAGAGCGAAAATTGGAGTCGGTATTTCGGCGAGGCCGATAGTTCGGATATTTGGCAAGTGTATGATCCAAACGCCGCCCTCGGTGTGGCAAATTGGACCTCGGAAATGACGAGTTCAGGTTCCCTTGGCCAGTGGAATAGGGATATTGGGGTTTCTCTGGGAGAAGGCGGAGTTTTAGAATTAGAGTTCACCGACAACTATTTGACAGGGAGCGGCAACGCAGACTCAGACCTATGGATTTTCGAGATTGGCGGGGTTGCCGAAAAAACCTTTGTTGAAATTAGTGCAGATGGCGAATCTTGGTATGACGTAGGTCTTGCCGATCGTCAGGATCAAGACATAGATAGTGGGGTTGGGATTGATATTGATTCCTTCTTAGATACCCACAATGAATTTAACCGTGACTCTCTATTTTCGTTTGTTCGCCTAACGGATAGAGGAGGAAATACCTATAAAAACTTTAAGGCTGGTTCAGATATTGATGCGGTTGCTGCTCTATCCCATGTGGACAAAGAGGAGCCCGTTACTGATATTCCAGAACCCGGTCTTATAGTCGCCCTAGGAATCGTGGGCTGCAACTTCCTTCGTCGTCGGCTTGGATAATACTTATCAAGCATCAATTAATCGGTGCGTTTAATCGGTGCGTTGCACTTTGTAACGTGCTGTACTAGATTGGCGATCGCCCTATTTGCAGATAACGCCTCAGCCCAATAACTAAGCGGCTCAGCGTATACTCCACAAGTTGGCGACGCATTCAACTTTAGTAGGCTGTTAGAGGGTAGGTGGGAGATGGAGAGAGTCCCGTCTACTCCCTATCGTCTGCCTTTGAAACAGCTCAAAGATTGCCCCCCGATGCTCCAAAGCAGACTTCATAGCCTCAGAAAGTCCCACATTGCATCCGAAACGGGCATCCTCTAGGTTCGCATGTTCTAGATTAGCTCCCCGTAAGTCCGCACTCCGTAAGTCCGCATTGCTCAGGTTGGCCCCACGTAGGTCAGCCCCCTGTAAGTCAGCACTCAATAAGAGGGCTCCGGTCAAAAGAGCATTGTGCAGGATCAAGATGTTTAAGTAACTTTTCAAGTTAACCAAACTACGTCAATTTTTGACAACAAGAATTAAAATTATCTCGATTTCCTGAGTAGCTATAAAACAGTCATGAAAACTGCCTTTAAGATTAGAATTAGGTAAGAGGATGTCTGGAAACTAAGGGAACTAATTAATCAGGTAGAAATCATGAAAAGTATGACTTGGACCCCTGATGAAGAGCACGACAGAAAAGTTAACCAGTATCTAGAGCAAATTAATCATGCGCCTTATGAGCTGATTTTTGCACTGTTACTAGGGGCGTTTTGTTTCTTCACCTTCGTTGTCTTGATCAGTGGCTTTTAGAGAATCTCTACACGATTCTTTATTCAATGATATTGGAAACGGGCGATCGCGTCAGAATTTTGATGGCCGATTCTCAGAGATGGTCATCATCGTCGATGTCACCATCCTGAGTTATCACTGATCAAAACCGAATCGTCTCCATCAGCAGTCAAATCACCAATAGCCTGATTCAAGATAGAGCCAAACAGCGATCGCAATGCCCACACCCCATCTTTAGCTGAGACTGAGCCTCCCGGCCAAACCCAAAAACTTCCAGAATATACTGCCAGCGACATCCTCGGGTTCTCAGAAACTGAGTCATCTGTCGGGTTGCATCATCTTGACTCAAGGCTTTGGGCGCAGCAGACCGATCGATAACATAGTGAAAGGGATCCTGCCATTCCAGCTGGCCAGTGCTGTGGAGTAGGGAGAGAGCAATAGCCCCCTGCTTGAAATGGCGAGCAACTGTACGGACATCTCCTTGGATAGGAATTTGCTTAATCAGCCGCTGGGCGACCTGCCGCTGCTTGCGGTCCTGATCCCGAAAATACTGCCGCCGTCCTCTATCATCGGGATCCAACCAGCCTGTGGGTTCACTCACCAGCGTCAGCGCATCTGCCCGTTGCCCATCCCGCCCTGCCCTGCCAATTTCCTGAACATATTCCGATATTAAAGTGGGTGCATGGTAATGGAAAATCCAGCGCACTCCATTTTGTCGATTGATTCCCATGCCAAAGGCAGATGTGCAAACCACAAATAAGAGTTTGTCATTGATCCAATCCGCCTCGATCTGTCGTCGCTCTTCGGGGCCTAATCCAGCATGATAGGCGGCGGTGCGACGGCCTTGAGACCGAAACCAAGCAGCGAGTTCCTCACTATCCCGTCGAGTTCGGACATAGACTAACCCAGCTTGCTGGGTCCGAGCTTGAATAAACCGCTTCATTGCCTGTCGTCGTCCCCTCGGTGTCCAAACTTGCTGGACGGCGAGATGCAGGTTGGAGCGATAGGGATTGAGTCGCACCATTTTAGGTTGACGAAGTTGCAGCACTTCCCGCAGGGTGCGTTGGGCAATGGAATCAGCGGTGGCGGTGAAGGCTGCGATCGCGATTTTAGCCCCCGCAGGTTTTGTTTTCAGCAGTGCCGGACGCACAGCGCCCAAGCGTCGATAGGCCGGTCGAAAAGTCTCTCCCCACTGCACCAAACAGTGAGCTTCATCCAAAATCAACCCATTGATTTTCAAATGGGGCTGGCTCAATCTTTCCCAAACTGGGGCGCTCAGTAAAGTTTCAGGCGAAAGGTAAAGGAGACGTAGACGTTGTGCTTCCAGAGTTCTGAGAATCTGAGCCCGTTGGTAGGGGGCTAACTCACTGTGCAACAGCGCCGCGGGCAGTCGCCGCTGACGTAACTCTTCGACCTGGTTTTCCATCAACGCCACCAGGGGAGAAATGACCAGTGTTAATCCAGCTTGCAGGAGAGCGGGTAACTGAAAACAAATGGATTTACCGCCGCCAGTTGGCATCACAATCAAGGCGTCCCGCTGAGCTAGCAGGGCTTGGATCACTTCTCCTTGAGGGGGGCGAAAATCCTCATAGCCCCAGATCTGCTGAAATGCAGCCCGAACCGTTTGCCAAGAAACCGCAGCCGTAGATGTAATCGTCGCCATACCCTGAACCCTCAGTCACGGTCTCAGAATTCCCTGGGCAGCGCTGAACTATACGAAATCATCACTCCCAAGTGGGTAGCAACTTAAATCGGTAGCCAAAATAGTAATTAAAGATTTAGATTGAAAGACTTGATTAGAAATAATCTAGCCTTAAGAAGGTGTTCACCTCAGAGTGTCCATAATGTCTTTAGGACCGCAAAGGCTCATGATGTGGATCACGGTATGGAAAAGCGAGCGATCTATATGATTCCAGGATGATAATTCCAGGATGAGTCAGCGTGGGTTAGTTGCCTAAGCACAATCGTGTAAAAGGTAGGGATAGAAGAAATGAGGGCAGCTACCAATCGTTTATTGCTAAGGGAAATCTAAAAGATACAGCCGCCCTGAACGAGCAATGCGGCTATCAAGTGGGAGCAATTTATGAATGAGCAACAACAGATACTGGCTATGATTCTAAGTGCAAAAGCAGCCGGTAAAAATGAAGACGAAATCGTTGAGATGCTTCGAGAAGCTAGGAATGCTCGATATGAGCAAGATAACTCTATCCTTGAGCATGCCCCGACATCTACGATAAGCGAGCAATATGAAGAACAATATGAGGAAATAGCTGAGCAATATGAGGAAATAGAATGGATTTTTCCGGACGAAGAAGTCGAGGCTCAAACTGAGCACCTGATCGAGACGAGCCCGGTGTCCATAATCAGCAACCCAAACGATTGGGAAATTGGCGTCGACGATCAACTGACGGTGGAGACCAGCCTGGACCCCGTAATAGATAGCCCAAGCGGACTGGCGATTGTAAAGACATCACAATTAGGAGAGCATGTCCTCAGACCCCAAATCGCGCGGAAACGAAATAACCAATCTCCACTGTCAATTCTCAGTGCGTTTGTTTTTCTAGGAGCTGTAATTGGGGTTACTGTATATCAGTTTTTTAGACTCCATCCTAAACCGTACAACCTCTCTCAAGAGGCGACGTTTGAGCCGCCTATCGTGATCATGTCCGATGCGCCCACCGTTAACCCAGGTAAAAACCCACTTCCCCCCCCTGTCAACCCAAGCAATACCTCGCTTTCTCCCCCAGTCAGCCCAAGCGACAATTCACTGCCTCCAGGATGTGGCGCTTATTCTGGGACTAGAGAAGCCCATATTAAGGAGCTTAAAGCCTCTGGCGCTACACTAAGAGAATCTTTTCCGGCTGAGTGTCAGGCTCAGCTAGATGAATTGCAATTCAAATATGCGATTGAAAAGTTAGCGGCTAATGACGGCGATTTTCAGGCAGCGACAACTATGATTTGTGAAGTAACAGACACCTACTTCAAGACTGACCAAGATCCCTTCCGCAGACCCTTTTTCAGAGATTGGTCTGAGAATAATAACAACTTCAAAGCTTGGCTAGAGACACATCTCGCTGCAGGGGACTGCCCAGCTGCGAATTACTTACAGTGAGCTATATCGCTCAATAGAAAAAGCCATCACTGCCAGCCTCTTCATCTTCCTCGGATACTCTGAGTGCATTTCTAGCCATTTGGATTTGTGTTAACAAGGACTTAACTATGTTGAAATCTGAACTTGGCGTAGAGACTTCATAAGGGTAGATGCGGCCGCTCAGCCGCTGATCTAATTCGGCAGTGTAATGCAAAAAGCCGCCAACGATGATCCAAACAGCACAGCTCGACAGGAAAGTTACACTACAAACAATTAACCAGCCTAAAAACTGATTGATCGTCTGTTGAACTGGACCATAGAGGTAGGTGTATTCCATCAGTGGATCACTGCCTGGAGCGGCAAAAATTCCAACTGCCAAGGTTCCCCAAAATCCACAGAAAAGATGGACAGGGACAGCCCCCACTGGATCGTCAATTTTCCATCTCTCAAGCAGAAATTCTCCTAACAGTACAAAAAAGCCGCTCACAGTGCCAATAATCAATGCACTGTGGGCATTAACATAAGCTGAGGAGGCTGTAATTCCCACTAGCCCTCCTAAAATACCGTTGATAATTGAGCTTAATTTAGGTTTACTAAACCACCCGCTCCAAAACAAAACGGCGACCCCACCCGCAGCGGCTGAGACCATTGTGGTGGCGATCACGTGGGGAACATTAACCAGATGTTGGGCTGACCCGCCATTAAATCCAAACCATCCAAGCCATAAAATCAGGCAGCCCAGGGTGGCGAAGCCAAGATTATCTGGAGCAAAATTTTTCATGGCTGCAGGGTTTGTCGTAAATCGTCCTTCTCGTGGCTTCAATAGCCAAGCGCCTGCTAAGGCGGCTGCGCCTCCAACGGAATGAACCACCGTTGATCCAGCGAAGTCATGAAAATTTAGAGCGTCACTCAACCAACCATTGGCTCCCCATACCCAGTAGCCTGTCAGCGGATAAAGCAAACCCACCAGAACGAAACTAAACAGGATAAACGCCCAAAATTTGATTCGCTCAGCCACTGCGCCAGACACAATGGTGGCTGAAGTGCCGGCAAATACAAGTTGAAATAAAAACAGGGTGGGAAATGAGCGGGCTGGCCAGCTATTCCCTAAATCCGAAAATCCTGTGGGAAAGGGTTGAAGGTTGTCCTGACTGGGGAATATTAGATCGAAAAAAAAGCCTGATTGGCCAATCAGGCTATTATTGCTGTCCCCAAACATCAAGGCGAAACCAAACAACCAATAGGCCAGCGTGGCGACACAGAAAACAATTAGATTTTTAGCAAGTACGTTAACCGCATTTTTGCGCCTACAGAATCCGGCTTCTAGCATGGCGAAGCCAGCATTCATAAAAAACAC
>JAKSDM010001730.1 GCA_022360135.1 Pseudanabaenales cyanobacterium
CTCTCCAACGGCAAGTGAAGTTCTACAGCTCCGATGCCTATTTGCAGCCTCTGATCAATGAAGATACTTGGTTGGCGGTTGGCTGGTCCACCGATATTTTGCCGACCATGAAACGGTATCGTCAGCTCAAAGCAATGATTCCGGATAAAGGCGCAATTTTAACTGCAGATGTGTGGGTGCAGCCTGCCGTGGATGACTCTAATGGTCAAGTTAAAGACGACAATGCCGTCTCACCTCAAACCAACTCAGTGAATCTCACCGAGCAGTGGATTGATTTTTGTTGGCGTCCCCAAGTCGCGACTCAACTCTCTGTTTCCAGCCAGGGCGCCTCTCCCATTTTTACCGATACAGCGCCGACTGAACTGCCAAAAGCGCTGCAAAATAATCCTTTACTTTTACCCAAACCAGAGACCTTTAGACAGAGTGAGTTCTTGGAGCCCTTTTCGGCAGATGTCAGCCGCAATTATTTAAACCTATGGACTAGGATCCGCCAGGGCTAGGGTTGCCGCGAATACTCCCCCGCCCCCTGTAATCCAGCTCAATCATGCAATTGATCGCCGCCAGCGTCTCTTGGCTAAAGGTTGCGGTGGTTTCAGGTTCGCGGTCTGGATACTGACTAAAGTCGCAAATATAGGCTCCTGTCAGATCTGAACCTCTAAAAATTCGGGTGCTGTAACCGTAGGACTTGGCTACAGCGCCGAGTTGATTGAGGACGGAGTAGCGCTCTAGATAATTCAGCTGATTCCAAATCTGCGGGTTGACGACCATATCTACCCGTCGGGGTTGACCTTCGCTTCCTCGATAGGCGACCCAAGCTTCGAGCCATTGTTGTGGCAGTAAATTTCTCAAACTTCTCACTGCTGCGGTAATCTGGTCTCGACTCCACCAAAGGCTTGGGGGCGTCAGAGAGGTTGCGGAAATCGTATCCTGAGTAATCGCTAAATTACGCTCAATCTCTTCCCTTGGATGACGATCTAGTGGCGCCTGCTCTATATCCAACAGTACCGTGCTGATTTGCGCCAGCGAGCTGGTCGCGGCGACTTCCTCTGCTAGAGTAGGCGATTGGACAAGTCCAGCAGCCATGCTCAGAGTTGAACCCAGTAATAGCAAACCGATTCGCCGGGTATAGAAATGCTGGCCATTGAGCGATTGTCTAACTGGATGACCGATGATGCGCGTGGCTTTCACTCTTAATCTTCCCCATCTTCTCCACCTGCCTATTTCCCCCCTGACCCTAGGCTCAAATCTCATCCGCCAGAATCAACCGACTGCGATGGATATGGAGTAACCGAAGCGCTCTCTGTGCAGTTTGCTCCAACATATAAACGACCTGATCCGGACGCAGTAAAACGCCATCGTTACGACAACTGCCGACGTAGCGTAGAATAGCTGGACTGATAACCGACGACGGCAGCGATTGGGGCGGTAGAGAATAGATTGCGATATCCTCAACTCGCTCCAGATCGAATAGGCGATCGCGGAGATTAATCTGCTTGATTTTGCCCGACTTGGTTGTCTGTTCTTGCCAGATCGTTTCTGCGGTTTTCAGGGCTTGAACCCAGGTTCGCCATTGCTGGGGGGATGGGATTTCGGCGGACGAACTCGCCACAGTGATGAAATATTCGGCCTTCTCCAGCTGTCTGGTCGCAGAGGGAGACGCCACTGGAACCGCTTCGACGTGATAAATGGGAATTTCATCAGGGAGCTGCGCCTGCAATTTTTCCTGGAAGGTTGTCGGCGGCAATGGCTCTGTGAGCTCAAAATCGACAATTTCCCCAGAGCTAGTGGCCCCTAAAGACAGGGCATTAGCTGGAGAAATGCGAGGACCGGGATGGTATCCGCCAGTAAAAGCAATGGGAAGAGCAGCCCGACGAACCGCACGGTCAAACAAGCGGATCAGGTCTAAGTGGCTGATCAACGCCATTTCCCCTTGTTTGCCTAACCAAACCCGCAGGCGTTGTAGGCGATTTTGATTGGGTTTGAAATGGCCTTCAAACTGAGGAATTGGGGGAGGCGGCGCGATCACATTGTGGCCAAAATCAGGGCCGCACACGCCACAATGGGAGCATCCTTCAAAGGAGCAGTCGGGTACGGTCGCCGCCGCTAGGGCGCGATGCAGGTCTGCCTGAAGCCAACCTTTATCGATGCCAGTATCCAGGTGATCCCAGGGCAACGGGGCGTCCAGCTC
>JAKSDM010001461.1 GCA_022360135.1 Pseudanabaenales cyanobacterium
CTTGGAAGATGTTGAGATCGCTAAATTCTCCATTTGTCAGTTGAATCAGATCCTGACCATTTTCGAAGTCAGTAATCTGGTCAGCGGCTTCAACTGTTGAGCCGCCCATCCCTTGAGTCAAAATAAATAGATCTTCACCGAACCCCCCAGTTAATGTATCAACCCCTGCGCCACCCTCCAGCCAATCATTCCCATTACCCCCGTTAAGAGCGTCATTTCCAGCATCTCCTAGGAGATAATCATTGCCTTTATCACCTAGGAGGCTATCGTCGCCATTGCCGCCAAAAATCTGATCATTGTCTTTGCCGCCAAAGACGCGATCATTGCCATCGCCGGCCAGGATTATGTCGTCGCCACGGTTGCCTCCAATCAGATCATTTCCAGATCCGCCATCAAGATAGTCATTGCCGCTTTCTCCTTTAAGGTAGTCATTACCGCCTTCTCCCAGGATCTTGTCATCCAGGCTGGTTCCCACCAGCTCATTGCTCTTGCTGCTGCCGGTCAGTTCGTTTAAGCCTGATGGCGCTGTTAAATCAACGGTGGTAGGCATTAATGCGGAACTCGAAGCCAGATTGGGTTCTGACTGTGTGAACATTAAAATTTCCTCGGGTAAATTTTGCTCGAATGTCGAACCTATGAGGCGGGCGTTGTGTTCAAAAACCACTCATTCTGGAAAAAAATCGATTATCGATGCGCTAACACGACATACTTGCTTGCAATCAGATTGTGGTTTGTAAAATTTGAGATGCCCTACGCTTAGTTCAGCTGTAGAATTGGATAGATGTTTTCCCAAATAGCCTGACCAAGTTGAAAGTTAGGAGATTTGACACACTGCTAAAACTTGCATTCTACCCAGAGGGATGAATATCCTGGTAAGAATGACAAGAATGGTTCAAAACATCCTATTCGGAAAGGTCAGTTGCGATGAATTTTGCTCCAAATTCATCAGGGTTTTGACTCAATTAATCCGAAGTTAAGTGGTGCAGCCCGAAATGTACTTTTGACTAATACATTCAGAACAAGGTCTGCCTCATACATCAAAACAGGTGCGCTTTATACTTTAGACAC
>JAKSDM010000844.1 GCA_022360135.1 Pseudanabaenales cyanobacterium
CGAGATGCCCCAAACCCTGATTAAGCGAGAAGTTGATTATTTGGTTACCCAAACAGTCATGCAGTTGAGTAATCAGGGCCTCGATATTCAGAAGTTCCTGACAGAGGCCGTTGTGGAGAATATGCGACAGCGATCGCGGCCAGATGCGATCGCTCGTCTCCAGCGTACTATAGCCCTTGGGGAAGTCGCTAAGCAGGAATCTATAACTGTCGACGAGGCTGATATCCAAGCCAAGATGGATGAAATGTTGGCGGTTGTTGACGATCCTCAAAAAATTGATCAGGATAGATTGCGGGAAGTTGTCTATGAAGATCTGCTGAAAGAAAAGGTTCTAGCATGGCTAGAAGAGAATAGCACGATTGAACTGGTGCCAGAGGGAACCCTAACCCCAGAGGAGGATGTAGCAGCCACAGAGGCTTCAGAATCTGTAATAGAAGACACTCCGGAGGAAGAGGCGGCTGTCGACACGGTTGAATCTTCTGCATCTGCACTAGAAGAAACGCTGGAGGAAGAGGCGATTGAATCTCAAGCGTCTGAAACGGACGAAACTCTAGCAACCTTAGAAATTCCTGAAGACACCGAAGACGACGACGAATTGAAAGCCGAAGTCGCCGATGAGGTAACTTCTCCCACAGCAGAAACCGAGGCCAAATCTGAAGATTAATTAAGATGACTGGTCTTTAGGCATTGTTCTCTCGCTTAAACTTACTACCTGAAACCGTTTTCAAGCCTTACAGACAATCTTAAGTTGGCGCTGGAGCTTACCCCGGTTTCAGGATGTTCTAGAAAAGTTAAGGCATAATATTCCCAGAGGTTTAAGTATGTCGATACTTATTTGTTTGTTTGTGCGGTTCACATTAGCCTTGGCTTTAAAGGCCTAGTTTTAGCTCTCTGATTGCGTACTGATTGCGTATATGTTGTCATCCAAATTATCCCTTTGTCCTATAACCAGTCTGAGTCAGATGGCATCCTCCTTGGTAGAAGTTCACAACGTCATTCCAATGGTGGTTGAACAATCAGGGCGAGGCGAACGAGCATTTGATATTTACTCGCGGCTGTTGCGTGAGCGAATTATTTTTCTAGGCGCCCCGGTCGATGATGTGGTAGCTGACTCAATTGTGGCTCAGCTGCTTTTTTTGGATGCTGAAGATCCAGAAAAAGATGTTCAGCTTTACATCAATTCCCCTGGCGGCTCCGTTACAGCGGGCATGGCGATTTATGACACAATCCAGCAGATTCGTCCTGATGTCGCCACTATTTGCTTTGGACTCGCCGCCAGTATGGGAGCGTTTCTACTCTCAGGCGGAGCGTCCAGTAAGCGCATGGCTTTGCCGAGTTCTCGGATTATGATTCACCAACCCCTGGGCGGCGCTCAAGGGCAGGCAGTGGATATTGAGATCCAGGCCAAGGAAATTCTTTACCATAAGCGGCGGCTTAATGAGCTGTTAGCTCACCATACCAGGCAACCTTTAGAGAAGGTTGAGATGGATACGGAGCGAGACTTTTTTATGTCCGCAGCTGAAGCTCAGGAGTACGGCTTGATTGACCAGGTGATTGAACGGCGGCAACTCTCTGCAAGTTCGAATGTGACTGCACTGAAGTAAGGGGCAATTATGTCTAAGTATGACTCCCATCTGAAATGTTCCTTTTGCGGTAAATCTCAAGAACAGGTGCGCAAACTAATTGCGGGACCGGGAGTCTATATCTGTGATGAATGTGTAGATCTATGTAATGAGATTCTGGACGAAGAGTTATTTGACTCCAGTGCGGCTGTCTCCCAACCGAGTCCACGTCGGGAGCAATCACCGGAAAAACGTCGGAGCTCCACCCCTAGCATTTCCCTCAGACAGATTCCTAAGCCCCGGGAAATCAAAATATTTCTGGATGAGCATGTGATCGGTCAAGATGAGGCCAAAAAAGTGCTCTCAGTTGCCGTTTACAACCACTACAAACGTCTTAGCTACGCCCAATCTAAAGGAAGTGAATCAGAAGATGATAATGTAGAGCTGCAAAAGTCTAATATCTTGCTGATTGGTCCCACAGGCTGTGGTAAGACATTATTGGCTCAAACGTTGGCGAGAGTTTTAGATGTTCCCTTTGCCGTTGCGGATGCCACCACCCTAACTGAGGCGGGTTATGTTGGCGAAGATGTGGAGAACATCTTGTTACGTCTTCTACAAGTGGCGGATCTTGATGTAGAAGAAGCTCAGCGAGGCATTATTTATATTGATGAGATTGATAAAATTGCTCGTAAGAGTGAAAACCCGTCGATTACTCGCGATGTGTCAGGGGAAGGGGTTCAACAAGCATTACTCAAAATGCTAGAGGGGACAATCGCCAATGTCCCGCCTCAGGGAGGACGTAAGCATCCTTATCAGGACTGCATTCAGATTGATACCAGCAATATTCTCTTTATCTGTGGTGGCGCTTTCGTCGGTCTAGATAAGATTGTTGAACAGCGCATCGGTAAAAAGTCGATGGGATTTGTGCAGCCAGGTGAGGCGCAGCAATCTCGAGAAAAGCGAACTTCTGATGTCCTAAAATATCTGGAGCCGGATGACCTGGTTAAATTTGGCATGATTCCTGAGTTTATCGGTCGTATTCCGGCGATTTCTGTCGTTGATCCCCTGGATGAAGATACGTTAGTAGCTATTCTGACCGAGCCCAAGAATGCCCTAGTTAAGCAGTTTCAGAAGCTTCTACGGATGGACAATGTGCAGCTAGAGTTTAAAGCCGAAGCCATCCGAGCAATTGCTCGGGAGGCCTATCGCCGCAAGACAGGAGCTAGGGCGCTGCGAAGCATTGTCGAGGAATTGATGTTGGACGTTATGTATGAACTCCCCTCTCGCAAAGATTTGAAACGCTGCATGATTACCCGTGAGATGGTTGAGAAGCGTTCAACGGCTGAATTGTTGGTTCATCCCTCCTCATTGCCTAAACCCGAATCTGCTTAAGCTGCTATGCCTTACCTCTCGATCAAAGGCATTGAGCATTACTATGAGTGGATTTCCACCTCTGGCCATTCTAAAGCTTCGAGTCGGCCAGTGATGGTTTTTCTCCATGGTTGGGGCGGGTCTGCTCGTTACTGGAAAAGCACAGCTCAAGCTCTGAGCCATCGCTTTGATTGTTTACTCTATGATCTCAGAGGATTTGGTCGGTCTCGTTTATCCCAAGATAGGAACGCGACTGTATCGTCTTTGAGCTACGAATTGCGGAGTTATGCTGAAGATCTAGCCGAGTTGCTGGATGCCTTGCACCTGGATCGCATATACCTAAATGCTCACTCCATGGGAGCTTCGATTGGAATAGCCTTCCTCAATCAATATGACGATCGCGTCTTGCAGGCTATCTTAACCTGCCATGGCCTACTTGAGTATGACGCCAAGGCGTTTGCTGCATTCCATCGGTTTAGTCGCTATGTCGTCGCCTTTCGCCCCGGGTGGTTAAAACAAATTCCCTTAGCGCCCCGGCTATTCATGGCCCGATTCCTCCACCGTTCCATCCCCCATGCTGATCGACAAGCGTTTTTAGAGGATTTCTTGATGGCTGACTATGAAGCAGCCTTAGAAACAATTTACACGTCGGTCAGCAAAGAGGCGACAGAGGAGATGCCCCAAGCCTATCGCCGGGTAACCCTGCCCACATTGCTGATTTCAGGAGAGTTTGACCAGATTATTGAAGCAGAGATGGGACGGCAGGCCGCTACTTTAAATCCAAAGGTCAAGTATGTGATGATTCCCAATACCTCTCACTTCCCGATGCTGGAAGATCCCGAGGCCTATCTCCAGCAAATCAACACGTTCCTGACGGTTTAATCCAGTCCGAGTTCCCGTTTTAGCAGGCTAATGGACTTCTCGCCAATAAAATTCTCACAGCAGATCACC
>JAKSDM010001552.1 GCA_022360135.1 Pseudanabaenales cyanobacterium
GACAACTCTGGTGAAGCGGCCAGAGGGGCAAAGCAATTTGTTTTACTGTGCGATTGATTACACCCACGGGTTATTAGTGGGAACTAGCTTGAAGGAACGGCGACGCCATCTGCGGCAAGCTCGCGATCGAGTCCGCGCCTATCTCCACTTTCTCCAAGCCAAGGGAGAGGAAACCATCAAGCCCCGCCAAGATATCACCTGGACCCCTGATGGAATTGCGCTCTCTCCTTATGTGCGGGAAGCCCGTCGAGGGGTCGCCTTAACCACGATCAAACATGATCACATCGCCAAAGCCTTCTATCTCAGGCAAGCTCGCAGCCATTGCTTTGCCGATAGTATTGGCATTGGTTATTATCCCTATATAGAGTTTTGTGGCGCTGCCCACGTCCCTCAGGCTCAGCCATCTAAATCCGTTCGTTTGACTGGCAAGGAACGCCAGGTCTTACCCTTCACCATTCCGTTGGCCGCCCTGGCGCCCGAAACGACCGATGGTCTAATTCTGTCGTCCAAAAGCATCGGTACAACCCATATCACCAACGCCGTTTATCGAATGCATTCGGTGGAATGGGCGATCGGCGAGGCCGGTGGGCATCTAGCCGCCTTTGCCCTGAAGGAATGGGTCAGCATCCGGGATGTCGCTCAGGATGAGAAGCTTTTACGGAAGTTCCAGGGTCACCTGGCTCGAAACGGAATTCCCCTCTTTTGGTTTGATGATGTCGCCCACACTGACGCCGATTTCGAAGCTATTCAGGTTATGGCCGCCGCGGCGATCGTGGCGGCCAAGAGCGCCCAAACCCTCCATTTCCATCCGAATCATGGGGTTAGTCGAGCGGCGATCGCCACCGCCTTAGTCAAGCTGCTAGGGTTTGAGTCAGTTACCCCTGAACAGTCCACGTTTACGGATGTTGTCCCTCAACATTGGGCCTATGCCAGCATCGAAACCATTGTCGCCAAAGTCCCGATGAGTGGGATCAGCGATGGCAGGTTTTTCCCTAGTCGCAGCATTACCCGGCAAGAACTCGGGACGCTGATCGGCAATTTCATGCCCAATGCCCTTGAGGCCGCTTTTGCAAATACCCCTCAGGACTCTGGCTTATTAAAGCGACGAGAGCTATCTAGGGTTTTGTACAAAGTCCTGCAGGTTAAGTTGGAGATCTAGTGGGGGAAGAGAGTATGGCGGGCAGATAGTAATAGGTGGATGTATTTTGGATTTTAGATTTTGGGTTTTGGATTTTGGATTTTGGATTTTGGATTTTGGGTTTTGGGTTTGCGCTTCCCTGGCCTCTCCCTTTCACCTATCTCTCCCGGCTTCCGCTGTTCCTTTTCAAAGTCAAGCTAATGAGCTGGACGGATTATTATAAAGAGAGGTTAGGAAATACGACTTATCTCTATATGATTTAATGACCTCTCAATTGACTGCCCCTAGCACTATCGAAAAGCTGGCTTGGACCTGGCGGGGTCATCAGATTCAATATGCGGTTCAAGGCTCAGGTCTGCCGGTGATTCTGATTCATGGGTTTGGCGCCTCTATTGGTCACTGGCGTAAGAATATTCCGGTTCTATCGGCTGCGGGATATCGGGTGTTGGCGCTGGATTTGCTGGGCTTTGGAGACTCTGACAAACCGGGTTTGGACTACAGTTTGAATTTGTGGGAATCTCTGCTTAAGGACTTTTGGACTGAGCAGGTGCAGCAACCAGCTGTCTTTGTGGGTAATTCCATTGGCGGACTACTGGCCCTGATGCTGTTGGCGAATCATCCTGAAATCGCCATTGGCGGTGTGCTGCTCAACTCGGCGGGGGGGTTAAATCTTCGTCCTGACGATGTCCCTTTGCCACTGCGTTTGATCATGGGTGGGTTCAAGAAGCTGGCTAGTTCCCAACTGACGGGACCGCTTATTTTTAATCAGATCCGGAAAAAGCGTCGGATTCGGGGCTCTCTGCGGCAAGTCTACGGTAACCGGAAGGCTATCACCCCTGAGTTAGTGGAGATACTCTATCAGCCCTCCTGCGATCCCGGCGCCCAAAAAGTCTTCGCCTCGATCTTTTCGGCGCCTGCAGGCCCTAGGCCTAGTGAGTTGCTGCCTCGCATCCAACAGCCCCTGTTGGTGCTATGGGGGGAGAACGACCCTTGGGCGACGATCAAGACAGCTGATATTTATCGAAAATTGAGCCAGGACCCTAAAGGTCAACCCTCAGTTAAGTTTCAATCCCTTCCTAGGACAGGCCATTGTCCCCATGACGAACGCCCTGAGGTGGTAAATTCGTTGATTATTGAGTGGTTGGCGGCCGGGATGAGTAAATGTTAGGGATTGGGAAGTGGGAATTTAGTTTTCTGTAAGTAAATCAGCTATCAACTTAGGAAAGACATAGGCAATAAATGCAGTTAGTAGTCATGGACCCACTATCACTGGAACTGACCACTGCGGTCAGCAGTTGTCTTGGGGTAAGCTGATAGCTGACAAATCCGGTTCGTTTATTGCATTGTCGGTGATCAGCGTTGATTGCGCTATTACCCTTAGGGGGTATTTTCTTTTCTGAATCATCCCTCTAATTTAACTCGATTTAGCGAGACTAGCGGACAAAATTGAACTGCCCTAGTTACGTATTATTTTGCAGAAGGAATATTGGCGGCTATTTAATTGCTTGGCATTCGTAGGTGTTTGGAAAATTCTCCCGTGTGGGAAAAGACACTCATTCAACCCAGCTTGAACCGTGAAATCTCTGTGATTATTCCTGTTCTCAATGAAGCTGCGACGATAGGGACAACCCTAACGCCATTGAAGGAGGCGGCCAATATAGAAGTCATTGTGGTGGATGGCGGCAGTCTAGATTGCACCCGGGATCTGGCTGAATCCTTAGGCGCTAAGGTGTTTGAGGCGCCCGCTGGTCGGGCCCGTCAAATGAATGCGGGGGCGGCGGCGGCGACTGGCGAGATTCTCCTGTTTCTCCATGCGGATACTGTACTACCCCAAGGGTTTGAGGTTATGGTGCATCAGGCGTTGCTTGAGCCTGGGGTGATTGCGGGCGCATTTGCATTACGAATTAATGCCAACTTGCGAGGGCTGCGATTGATCGAAACCATGACAAATTGGCGATCGCGGTTTCTCCAAATGCCCTATGGCGACCAAGCGATTTTCCTGCCCGCTAAAGTATTTCGTCGGTTAGGGGGGTTTCAGCAAATCCCCCTGATGGAGGATTTTGAATTTGTCCAGCGGCTGAAACGCAAAGGCAGGATTGCGATCGTCCCCGCCTCCGTCATCACCTCAGGGCGTCGATGGCAAAAAATCGGCGTGTTGAAAACAACCCTGATCAATCAGCTCATCATTCTGGCCTATTTTCTAGGCGTTCCCCCGACCCAACTCGCCCATTGGTATTCAAGTTCTAAGGGAAAATATAGCAATTCCCATTTGGATTGAACCCATCTTGATAAGGTGGGGTGTAGGGTGTAGTCAATGTCAATGAAAGATGCGATAAACCTCGTCTATCATTGAGAACTTTTTAATCTATCCTTAAGGCTGTGAATCAGGCTCTCAACTATGATTGCCATTGTATTTGCATAATGATTGTTGCTAGAGAAAACATTTCACAGGTAGGAACCGGCTAATGGCTCAGTCAGCACTTCGTAGCGTAACTGTCCCCCCCATGGATACCTATAACCAGAAATTGGTTGCTAATGTGCATCCCCCTGACTGGGTAAATCCCAAACCTGCCGAGTGTTACGACCTGGTTGTGATTGGAGCCGGTACGGCTGGACTGGTAAGCGCCAAAGGAGCGGCAGGGCTAGGACTCGGGCTTAAGGTCGCGCTCGTGGAAAGGCGCCTGATGGGGGGCGACTGTCTGAATGTAGGCTGTGTCCCCTCTAAATGTCTGATCCGCTCTTCCCGGGTTGTCGCTGATATGAAAGACGCCAAACCGTTTGGCGTCGAGCCGCCTGACCAGGTGAAAGTGAATTTCCCGGCGGTGATGGAGCGCATGCGTCGGGTGCGGGCTCGGATTAGTCCGATTGACTCACCTGCCTCCGCCCAAAAGGCTGGGGTAGATGTCTTCCTGGGAGAGGGCCGCTTTTCGGGACCAGACACGCTAGAAGTTGAGGGACAGACTCTGCGCTTTAAGAAGGCTGTGATCACGACTGGCGCCAGAGCGGTTGAACCGCCGATTGAGGGCATTGCGGCGGCAGGCTATTTAACCAATGAAACGGTTTTTACCTTGACGGAACAACCCCAACGGCTAGGGGTAATTGGCGGCGGTCCCATTGGCTGTGAGTTAGCTCAAACATTCCGCCGCCTGGGCTCTGAAGTCACCTTGTTTGAGCGGGCTAATCATGTTCTGATTCGAGAAGATGCAGATGCCGCTGAGATTGTGCAGCAGTCCTTTATTCGGGAAGGGGTTAACCTGGTCCTCGGCTGCCAATTGAACCGGGTGGAAAAGACATCGGCAGGGAAGGTAATTTATTTTACTCGAAATGGCGTTGAAGAGTCTGTTACCGTTGACGAGATTCTCGTCGGCGCCGGTCGGGCTCCCAATGTGGAGGGTTTAAATCTAGAGGCGGTTGGAGTGGAGTATGACCAACGCCGGGGGGTCTTTGTCAACGATTATCTACAGACCACCAATCCTAAGATTTATGCGGCTGGCGATATTTGTATGAACTGGAAGTTCACTCACGCTGCTGACGCCGCTGCTCGTATTGTCCTGAAAAACACCCTTTTCTCTCCCTTTGGCTTTGGCCGTAATAAGCTAAGCGACTTGGTAATGCCTTGGGCCACCTATACCGATCCAGAAATTGCTCATGTCGGTCTCTATGAGCATGAGGCTCAAAAGCAGGGGATTGAAATCAACACTATCAAAATCCTCTTTGATGATGTGGATCGGGCGCTGGCTGATGGAGAAGAGGACGGGTTTGTCAAGATTCACTATCAAAAGGGCTCCGACAAAATTCTGGGCGCTACGATTGTGGCTCGTCACGCAGGCGAAATGATCAGCGAAATCACCACTGCGATCGTGGGCAAGGTGGGCTTGGGCGCCCTTGCTGGCGCGATTCATCCCTATCCCACTCAGGCCGAGGCGATCAAAAAAGCAGCCGACGCCTATCGACGAACGTTACTCACGCCTAGAAGCAAAATGTTTCTGGGATGGCTGATAAAATTGTCCTGACCGCCTGGCAAGTTCGATTCGAATCAGCTTTCCGTTCAAAGAAAAGTACGCTATTCCCCACTATGGGTGTTTTATTCAAATAGCCTATCCTGATAGATAAGGAATAAGGATAGGATATATCGAGTTCTTTAGGTTGATAGTGATATTAGCGTTGGCAAGAGGATTGTATTTCAACGCCATGTTGTACCCCAGGAGTTAACCGTGAATCAGAATAGCCCTAATCAATTGCAGTTCAACTTTTCTGGTGTTGGCTGTTGGTTAACTCTGATTGCGGGAGCTTGGCTTTTAGGGGCCTTAGGGTTAGGTTGGCTAGTAAAATCTTTCTTGGTGTTAGTCGCCCTGGTTTTGATTGCGCCCATCATTTTGTTTGGCGTGTTTCGTTGGTGGCTGCAACGAACAAT
Organism: Pseudanabaenales cyanobacterium; assembly: GCA_022360135.1. Lineage (GTDB taxonomy): Bacteria > Cyanobacteriota > Cyanobacteriia > Phormidesmidales > Phormidesmidaceae > JAKSDM01. The sequence continues at coordinate 5,553 of JAKSDM010001552.1, forward strand.
TGTGGAAGGGCAGTGTCCTGCGTGCAACTTCAACCTAACCGGACTGAAAGGCGCTGAAAGCGTCTGCCCAAGCTGTGGGACTGCGGTTAAGGCGGAATCGGGGCGCTTCCAGCGGGTCGCCTCCGAGGGGGCGATAGATGTGGAGGCGGTAGATGTGGCTGCTCAGCAAATTGAGGATTAGTTTGTCGGAGTCCTAATTTGCAGTCCTAATTTAGGGAGATGCGGGCAGAAATTTTCAAACGGGAGAGTGGCTTCTAGCAGCCGTGAATAAATCCTAATTCTGCTCAATCGATAAGCGGTAGGGATTGCTTTGACCGTTGAGATCGCCGACGAAAATAGAATAGGCGCCTTGATTCAACAACCCAGGAGCGCTGATTACTCCCTGATCATAGTTGTTTGCCATAACGCACTCACTAAACCCATTGGGACCGCTAATAAATAGAGTGAAATCTCCTGTGCTTGTAACTCGAATGTCAAGGGGGGCAAATGGTTCGGTAACCTGCAAGACTTGATTTGGAGTATTAGAAATAAACCCACAGCTAGAAGATTCGGAGCCACCCGACACTCCACTCACCTCAATCTTTGACTGGAGTGGTGTTTGAATCGTTTGGCTAGAGGCTTGCCCAGCCAAAGTAAGAAAAGTCGCCAGTGTGGTTGGAATAACGAACCATTTACGATGTCGCTTCATAGCCATTGCGCTCTTTAGCCTTAATACGTGATCGATAAACTGTATAGTTCAACACTAGCGCTAAGACCTGAATACTTACCCTAATCTTTGTGACACTTCTTACAAAGGTCGATAGAGCAAGTCACCCTATTCTTTTTTTATCGATAAACGCTCTGCTGATCAATTGGTGCAAATTCCTTAATCTTTTCCCTTTCCCTTTAATCATCCCCCTAAGTCAACTAATCAATCAATAGGCGGCGATTTTTCCTTGAAGTGGCTATTATTAAGCGGTCTGAAGGTTTTAAAATCGGGAGCATTCTGGCTGGCGAATAACCCGGCATTCTGCTTCATGGCATACGCTTCAAAAGCAGCTACAGAAAATGGGGAAGGGAATCGACCATGGTTTATCCAAAAACAAACAGGAACCATAGAACAACGGTTAAGCCAGTTCTAGAGGTGTCCTATGGCTCTTGTTTTGGCAAAATCCCTCTAGGGGCCAGACGGTTAGCTGCTTGGGGATTGGAGGTTACGCTCTTGGCAATCAGTACGATCGCGCCGTTTTACCTGGGATTAATCGCAAACACCCGGTCGGTCGAGGAGACGGTTCCCCTCAATCCGATACTTATGAGTACGCAAGATGCAATTGCGCGCACCTTCTTTCTGCCGAAGAGAACCCTTCATAAGACAGTTACGCCTTTAACCAATCTATTATGGTCAGCCGCTTTGGCGGCGCCGATATTACTAACTGGATACCAACTCTATGGGCTGGCGAAAACTGGCGAAAACTGGCCTAAGCGCCTGTTGGGATTGCAAGTTGTGACCCTAGAGGGAACACCGCCAGGACTCGATAGAGCAATTAGGCGGGAATTGTTAGGACGGTGGGGAATCCCATTAGGGGGCGCCTACCTAGTTTGGTGTTGGAGTGGTGCTTTTCCTCGGCTGGGAATCTTGTCTACCCTAGCGATACTGGGTCTTTTGGCAGAAGGACTCACAGCTCAACTCCATCGCAGACGGCGAGCATTCCACGATTACTTGGCTGCAACCTATGTCATCGAATCCCAGACAATCTATAGCCATGGGCAGGGGATGACGCCGACGGATGGATACTCACCGTTTCGCAGTGGGTCAAGTCTGCTAGGCAAAGGAGCAAGCGACGACGACGCCTACTCCCTTACCTGGACGGAAGCAGCGGGCGGCCTAACCTCTGTTGTCTTGACGCCTCAATCTATGGGCCGACCCAGAAAGCTGAATTCCTGGCGAAGTCGACGATTCGGCCGACGATTCGGTTTGACGCTGGGAGTAGTCTCCTTGATGGGTTTGGTTGGGTTAGCAGGCGGCCTTGGCGTAATGCCGCGTTATCGCCAACAGCAAACCCAATGGCAGGATATGGCGGGCAGGAATGATCGGGTTTTTCTGGCCTTGGTGGAGATGCTCACTTCAAACGCCAACCCTCAGGCAATGGAACACCGCACAGCTATCTTGGCCTTAGCCAGCAGTGAGGACCCTCGCGCCATTTCGCTGGTGGTGGACCTACTTGCCCAAACCAATCATCGGGAGGTGATGGAAGCAACTCAACAAGCATTAGTGACAATCGGCCCAGAGGCGCTACCTTTCCTAAAACGCCTGAATCAGACTCTCAGGAACGACCAAGCCGCGCTTCAGTCAGAAGAGAGCACCCAGTACACCACGATCGCCCTCAGGCAGCAAACGGTGAAGCGGGCGATCGCTAAAATCCTTATCCTATATAGTGACCAACTCCACGATGCCGATCTGAGTCGGACTGATTTGGGGCAGGTGAAAAAAGGCGTTAGCCAATTTAGGCTGGTTTTGGATCAAACCAATTTGGCTGGGGTGCAATTCCGAGGAGCGATCTTATCGGGGGCTAGCTTTCGTAAAGGGCGCTTCTTTGGACCCGGTGAAGATGCCCGCCCCGGCACTTATGACGACTGGATCACCGACCTCAGCGGCGCTGACCTGAAAGAGGCTGATTTTACCGATGCTGACTTGACTCAGGCCATTATGCAACGGAGCAGCTTGCTGCGCGCTATTCTCCATCGGGTTGATCTCTCCCAGGCAGACTTGATGGGGACAAATCTCAGCAGCGCCCGGTTAATTGGCGCCAATCTACAACAGGCTATTTTGAATGACGCCCTCCTCACCGGGGCTGATTTGACCGACGCCAATCTCTCCCACGCCGTGCTTCAAGGCGCCCGGTTGAGACGAGCCAGTGCAGTAGGGGCTGTCCTTCAGGTCGCGAATCTGGCCCAATCCAATTGGCAGAATGCTGATCTGACGGACGTCGACTTATCCGGCGCCAATCTTCAATCGGCTAATCTGGGAGGCGCTTATCTCAAGCGCGCCAATTTGAGCCATGCTAATCTCCAGGCTGCGCGTTTACGCGGCGCCAACCTTACGGAGATCAACTTTCAGCATGCCAATTTGATCGAGACAGATTTCCAGGACGCTATCTTTTTCACATCAAGAGTGGCCGACCGCGATCAATTTATCCGGGCAATCCTGGATGATAATATCACGCATCAATTTGAGGGCGTTGACTTTAGTCAGGCTTATAATCTGGACAACGAACAACTCACCTACATTTGTGCTCAAGGCGGTATTCATCCTGCATGCAGACCTTAGGGATTAGCAATTAAATAAAATCCCAATTTTTAAGCCTGGCTGCAGTCAAGAGGCACGACCCCCAAAAGCTACTGAGAGCGACCCTGCAGCGGTTATTATTTCCTTGGTTATTTATTTCCTTGCATGAGCCCGCAATTCGTTCATCCAAGATAGCGGTCATGGGCAATCTTTTCCCGAACCTTGCTTAGCTCACTCAAAACCTCATCAGGCGACTGATTTAACCTCCTCACTCAAAATCTGCCCCATCATCGCTCCATCAATATTCCCGCCGCTGAGAATCACCCCGATTCGTCCCTCAGCCGTCGCCTGTCCACTCAACAACGCCGCCAACCCCAGCGCCCCTGACGGTTCTACCACCAGCTTCAGTCGATAAAACAAAAACCTCACCGCTTCTTTGATTGCCGCCTCCGACACCGTCACCATCTGATCCACATAGTTCAAAATCAGTGGAAACGTCAATTGCCCCAACGATGGCGATCGCGTCCCATCGGCGATCGTTTGCGGATTCTCTACCGTCTGTAACTGCTTAGTGTGAAACGACCGGGTGGCATCGTCCGCCAGGGCTGGCTCTACCCCAATTACCCGGCAGGTTGGGCAAAGCTGCTTCGCTGCAATGGCGCTACCGCTCAACAGCCCACCGCCCCCACAGGGGGCCAATAGCGCATCCAGTCTCCCCACTTGATTAAACAGCTCTAATGCCGCCGTCCCCTGTCCCGCAATCACATCTGCATGGTCAAACGGCGGAATCAACGTTTGGCCCGTCTGCAATGCCGCCGTGGCCGCTTCCCGTGTGGTTTTGACCGGGTCATACAGCACCACATTAGCTCCATAGCCTTCTGTGGCAGTCCGCTTGGCCAGCGGCGCATTCTGCGGCATCACGATAGTGGTTTGAATACCCAACAGGCGACCCACTAGCGCTACCGCCTGGGCATGGTTGCCTGACGAATAGGTGATAACGCCCAGGTTTCGTTCAGAGTCGTTAAGCTGGACAATCGCATTAAACGCCCCACGAAACTTAAACGCCCCAACCTTTTGCAAATTCTCACACTTCAAGAAGACCTGCCCCCCCAGCTGCTGATTGAGGGTCTGGGAGGTCATTATCGGCGTTAGATGGGCGTAGCCCTGTAAGCGGTCCGCTGCTGCCTGAATTTGCTCGAACATTATAGGCAATCCAGGTTTGTCAATAGCTTCCTTATCGGTGATCAACTCAACACCTGCTTCGCCCTGTTGATGCTCGTTTAACTATATTCGCGCCATTCTGTATGAAACTGCACTAGATACAAACTAAATTGCCCTGCTGCTTGCTGATCAGCCCAAATTCTAATAATGTACCGCCAACCAGATTGTTTCATGATTGGGGTCTGTCCAGTCAACCCGATGCTTCTTATGGGATGGTATATTGATATAACTTCCCTAAGTCAGACGAACTGGTTCGTCATGCTCGAATGAGAGAATAGCCTCTCCTTGTAAAATCAAAACCCACTCATTTTGTTCTTGGTCGTACCATCCAGTCTTTGGTGAAGTATGGCCTTTTGAGATAATTCTCTCTATCTTCACGGTTTCACTACTTGCCAGTATTTCAAATACTTCCTCCTCAAGGTTTTTAGGTAATTCTGCGAAAATATTTTCCATAGCCCTTTGACCTTTACTCATGCTGACATGATCGCATTTGTGCAAACTCTAGAAACCTACTTA
>JAKSDM010001529.1 GCA_022360135.1 Pseudanabaenales cyanobacterium
CAACACACGGCCTGTTAAATCGCCGACTTCTAAATAACCACAGTGCCCATGGGAAGTATATTCACAAAGACAGGTATCCACAATCACGACTAAATCAGGCAGCGCCTCTTTAATAGCAGCAGAAGCTTGCTGCACAATTCCCTGATCGCGCCAGGCTCCAGTCGCTTCGATGTCTTTAGCTGCGGGAATCCCAAATAAAATGACGGCCGGAATCCCTAAGTCGTAAACTTCTTTAGCCTCATCTACAATTTTATCGACAGAGAGCTGGTAGACTCCCGGCATCGATTTCACCTCTTGGGCAAACCCTTCACCCGGAACAGCAAATAGAGGATAGATCAGATCATGGGTGGTGATTTCATTCTCACGCACCATGCGACGAATTTGGGGATGGCTGCGAAGACGACGAGGGCGTTGAATAGGAAACATGACGGTTACAGAATTATTATTACAACAATTTCAACATTCCAAAAGGTTGACTAGCTTTGCGGCCAAGAGAAAGAAACTTATGCATCGCCCTATGCCAGTTCCTATCGCGATTATCACTTATGTGGAATACATCTCAGTCAAGGCAGGGTATAGGGTGTGGGGTATAGTCAAGGCAAATGGAAATCGCTAATATAATTCAGTTTCAATATAGAAACTGACAATAGTCTAAAGCCTGAACTGACTCCACAATTCACCAGAAAGGTAACGTTCTGTAAAAAACATCTCTTGGCGTAACAACTAAGCACTTGTCTAAAGGCGCGTTTCGAATCAAGTTCATGCTTTAAAGTTTCCCAATCCCTTGTTCTGTGGGCTTTCAGGCCAAAAGTGCGAAGTTATTTCTAAACATCCCCTAAGTCCCTAAAATAATCTCAATCAAACTTCGGACTTTATTTCATCATGTAAGGGGCAGCGCCTTCTAATGATTTCTCATGTAGGTAGCGAATTTTACAAGAACAATGAACTCGTCGCCTGAAATCCCAATGCTGTGATGTTCGAGAGGTCTCTCGATCAGCATCGCCGCTCCGGTCACGGCCAACTAAATATGGACAAATGTCACTGAATTAGGGGCTGCCTCCCCTGTCTCCTCAACTTTTTTGTCCTAAACCCCTCATAAACAAACTGGCGAATTAGCAGAC
>JAKSDM010000743.1 GCA_022360135.1 Pseudanabaenales cyanobacterium
CCGACATCTCTTACTATTTGCTCATCTGCGTTTAAGTAAACTCCTATAGATGTGAGTTAACGTACTCTTGGCAAGACCTAATTTTTTGCCAGGGGTGTATTCTGTACCCTTTCCATTTTTACAGCATAAAATTTGCTTCAATCGGGAGATTTATCATGATGGAATCTGCAGCTTGGCGTCCTGTAGGCGCAGTTGACCCCCTCAAACTTGTTGAAGCCCGTAATCAAGCCCACCATGCAATGCAATTACCCGCCCTAGCCGCCATGGCCTTTGTCCCCTTTCGCGAGGATTATAGCCATATTAGCTTTGGCTGGGTCGATCGCTTCAGCGCCTTCGTGTCTCACGACATCCCCACAGCCAACGGCGCGGTGCAATTCGGCCTCCGATTAGCGGATTTGACACTGCTGATCTGGGTGGATAATGAAATCAAATTTTCCTATCCTATGCATGGGAAAACTAATGACGAGGCGAGAACCTGGTTTCTGGCGGAAGCGGAAAAACTAGGTTTAGCTGGGGATAAATTCTTAGCCGCCTCTCCCTCAAAAATTCCAGACCATCCAGTCGCTTCTGGCGCCGCCTACGATGTAGAAACCCACGCCCAAGCCATGGCGGAGTTCTGCAACTACTATGGCAACGCTAATTTGGTGTTAGAAAATATTCGCCAGTCATATTTGCACATTCAGCCAGGCCCCAATCAGGTGCGCATGTGGCCCCACCACTTTGATATTGCAGTGCTGGTCACCCTAGAAGAGGGCGACCCCGAAACCGCTAAAGCCTTTGGCTTTGGCTTTGAACCCGGTGACGCTAGCTGTGAGCAGCCCTACCTTTACACTTATCCCTGGCCCCGCGATCAACGTCCAGAGTCGTTACCAGAGCTGTCTGGGATCGGGCAGTGGACATCGCCGGATACTTGGTTTGGGACGCTGCTACGAGGCGAGGATCTGTGTGGGACGCCTGCAGATCAGCAACAGGCAACAGTAGAAGCTTATTTGCGGGACGCCACTGAGAAATGCCAAGCGATCGCGATGAACCATCCCTAGGATCTTGGGGTTCGCGTCTCCAGCCCAGGGCTTTGGGCCTGGAGACGCAAACAGTTCCGCGCCAAGATGTATTCAACCCAAGCGAGAATCCTTACCAATGGCGATTAGCTGAAAGATGGGGGAATGGGGGGGAGAGGCTTGCATTTATCGCCTCCCTGCCTAAAGACTTTCCGTAACGCTGGTCCCATCACATACTGACTATCGTTAGATAAAGAGGTGCAAGGGGGCGCTCCCACCCCTTCTGGGAGAGTTCCCTTGTACGGCATATCCGGCCACTTGACCGGCGCTGTATTTTTCACTGTGATGTTTTTCATCATGCCCTGATCCTCATGAATGAGGATATGACAGTGAAAGACAAAAGTCCCAGAATAGTCTACAAAACGGCTACGGATTTTGATTTTTGGATCATTTGAGCCAGGGACAGGGACAGCAATAGTATCCCAAAACCGCCAGTTGGAGGGCTCATCCGGACCATTGGAATCGATTTTGTCTCCCACAATCTGGAAAGGATTTACATGAATGTGAAAAGGATGGGCTGCTCCCCCGAATGGTGGTCTTCCTTGAGGAATGGTAGTGGTTAGACTCCATTGTTCACAGGCGCCTAAATCAACGGTTACATCAGAGAGAACCGGATTATATTGATCACCATTGATCAAGTATGTCCCACGTCCTGTAGAACTGAATACAATGGAACGCTCCTCCTCTTTGGTGATTTCTGCATCGGTAATGGGGCGGAGATAGCGCTTATAGGGATTATCTGGGCTCTCCAAGGGAATGCCAGGAACCTTTTCAGGAATAGTCTGTTCGTTGCTTCCAGCAGGAGAAGGCTCAACCTTGACATAGGCAAGCACTTGGGCGGCAGTAGACCCGCCTTGAGCAGCGCCTGATGTATCTTTAACAACTTTGTACCAGCCTGGATCGAGCTGAACTAGAAAATCTGCCCGATTACCCGCTGCAACATCCCAACCATCACATCCTTCTGCATTGCCATTGCAGCCAATCAGGGTGGGAGGCTTGCCATAGAAAGAGATACCATCCACCGCTATCAGCCACAGGGGAGCCAATGCGCCTTTAGTGGGATCGAGATCATCTGAGCTACTGGGAGGAGTATTAGGATCGTCATTAATTTTGAGCAGCTTCAGCTTCATAAAACCCCGAGGGGTGGCATTAGCGTTAATAAAACGCCAGCGTTGAATTTGTCTTGCTTGTAAGGTAATCGTGGGTTGGAACCGACCGTTAACCAGAAAATCTCCCTGGGTTCCACCTCCTGCAATACCGCCGCGCTGATAAACGGCCAGATCTTTATCCTGCTGGTTTTCATCGGTCTGAGAAGGCGGAATTATCTCTTGAATAATCCAAATTTTGTCATCGGGGGGGGAGACGATTTGATATTCCGGGCGTTCCCGAATAATAATTGCGCCCGCCATGCCATTGGACACTTGTAGACCTGTCGAACCGTGGCGGTGGGCATGATACCAGTGGGTTCCTGGAGCATGGAATTCAGTTCCCCCTTTTGAGAGGGGGTGATGCAGGTTGGGTTGAGCTCCACCAGTCGATAGGGGGGAGGGTCCGCCCCACAAGCCGTCGTGTTGGCGGTGACGGAACCGCTTGGTGGGGAGGCTTGACAGG
>JAKSDM010001005.1 GCA_022360135.1 Pseudanabaenales cyanobacterium
CTAATGCTGAGGTGCAATCCCTGACCGCCCAAGACTCGGGAAACCACCGCGCCAATAAAAGAGGCTAGAATTGCGGTTCCAAGGGCTAACCCTGAGAAGTCCTGCAGCAATTCTTCCACCACGAACAGAACCCCGGCGATAGGCGCATTGAATCCGGCTGCTAATCCCGCCGCCGCCCCAGCTGCAATCAATTGTTTACGATACTCCGGGGACGTGGGCACCCAGCGACTCAGTTGGGCGGCGAGGGCGGCGCCAATTTGGACGGTGGGGCCTTGCCTGCCGAGGGATAGACCGGAGCCCAACGCCAGAGTAGTGCTCAACAGTTTGACAATCGCCACCCGCAAATTAAGTGGTATCGACACCGATCTGAGCACTGCTTTGACTTGGGGAATGCCGCTGCCGGATGCTTCTGGCGCTAACCGCTCCAATAACCAACCGGCTAACCAACCGCCCAGAAGACCGATTCCGGGCAGGAGAAGCCAAGTGGGGAGGGGCTGAGAAGCGCGCCAATCGACCAACCAGCCCACTCCCTGCTTAAGGAAAACCGCCGTTAGGCCGGAAACTAAACCAATTATGCAGGCTTCGCCTATGGCAACCCGTTTGTGGCTCAGGAAGCGACGAAACCGTTTTGTAAGCAACATCACCCGTGTCGCGTAAAATGAACAACCTCCTGATATCTGTCAGGATTGATAGCGGTTTTCAATTGCCTGGACTACATCCCACATCCTACACCCTACACCCTACGACCCACCTTGCCGAGATGTATTCAATCTAAGTGAGAATCGCCATTTTCATTGCTTGCCCGTAGTCGATAAATCTTCCACGATTAGAGACGGCGTGTAGCAGGAACCGTTCCAGTCAGCATCTCCCCCAAGCTCGACCAGGTTTTGCAGGGCAGTATAAACATTGCCCGCCACCATAGTGTCTTTGACACGCCCTAATATATTTCCTTGCTTAACTCGATAGCCTAACTCCACGTTGACAGAAAATTCCCCCGAAATGCCAGTCCCCTCTCCCAGCATTTGATCCACCACTAGGCCCTCGTCTAGAGAGGCGATTAAAGTGGGTAGCGACTGTGTCCCCGGCTTAATCAAGGTGTTGAATAGACTGGGCGTTGGATAGCTCCCCAATCCTGGCCGAAAGCCATTGCCAGTGGACCCCCGACCCAATTTCCGGCCAATGGTGCGATCGGTGTAGAACAAGCGTAGAATCCCATTTTCAATAAACACCAGGGGTTGGGTGGGGGTGCCTTCGTCGTCAAAGGGACAGCTAAAAGGTCCGGCTTCAGGATTTTGGGAAAGGGTGAGGGCGGCAGAAGTGACTTGCTCACCGATGCGATCTCTCCAGGGAGACGACCGTTCAATCACCCGTTTACCACTGAGAGCCGCTTGGACCGTCGCCCACAGCATGTCAGCCGCTTTAGCCGTAAAGAGGATGGGAATCCGGCCCACCGGAGGCGATACATTGACCTCCGCCCACTCCAAGCGCTGGAGAATTTGATCAGCCAGGTGGTTAATGTCGAGGCATCCCCGACAGATTTGACCATCTCCTACACTGAGAAAGTCTTCCCCTCGAACCCATTCAGCTGAGAGATAACTACTCAGGGTAGTGTCGCTATAACTACAATCTAGCCCTTTAGAGGTGACGATTCGGGTGGTTTCGATATCACATTCCAACTCTGCTTCACAGAGGACATCCGGATAGGCTTGCCGAATCAGCGTAATGGCTGATTCTCCCCAGCTTACAAGTAGCTCTACCGAAACGGCTTCTCCCACATCTGGATAGAATAGCTTGGAACCTGGCGTCAGTTCAATTTCTTCAGGATCGTTAAGGGCGCTGAGAGCAAGGGCTTTATCAATCAAAGCTTGAGGTTCGATATCGCCATAGGCGACGGCCAAGCCAGGACGCCCCTGC
>JAKSDM010001382.1 GCA_022360135.1 Pseudanabaenales cyanobacterium
TGCTATTGTTCCAGAATTAGAGAGGACGGGCAGCGGCATCTTTGAGCATACGCTGCGTCATAGAAATGGGCAGGAGATACGAGTTGAAATCAGTGGTCGGTTGATTGAATATCAAGATCAACTCGTGTTTGAATGTTCTGCTCGTGAGTTGATCAGGGGGCATCAGTTTTAGATTTTAGATTTTGAAAGTGGATACCTATTACTTTTTAAAACAGACAAGTGGCGAATTTTTGTGTAAGCTTAGGATAAATATTATGCATAAGTGTTACAAGTGTTACAGTGTGGTGCATTTGGTTTGAGCTTCCTAACTATAGCAACTGCATGAATTGTGTCAGACCGACGCACCCCCTGATTCAGGAAATGACGTGATACAGCAACATTGGCGTCATCACGCGCATGAGGCGTTTATTGTCGCTTGTCAACAGGTGATTGCGGATGACTATGGAGACTCTGTTGTGAAGCGAGTCATCTCATCGATACAACGTTTGGCTGACTGCAAACAATTATTTTTTGTCATCGGCTGGTTTCCAATAACACAATATGTCAGTCTTCGGAGTGATATTTATTTCGATGAGATGTATTCAACACAGTGGAATCAGACATCATCAGAGGGAGTCATGGAGCTAAGTGAGTTCAGAAGCCGCTACAACGATGCTCAGAATCGCTTCAGTAATAGCCTGCAGGCTATTACTACCGCGATTGAAATAGTAGCGGCCAGCAAGCCTCAACGCCTCCACACAATTAATCTGACTCTGCAAACCATTAATGATTACGTTCCCCAGATACACAATGACTATCAAGAGCTGACTGCAATTGTGGATGAGTTCTGCAATTCCCAGCAACCCTGGAATAACCCTCCTTAGGATCAACGCAGGAACTTTCTCTTACCCGCTTCCGGCTAAGGTTGCCGATATGGAATTAGCTCACAAGCCCATTACTCAACAGATGTCAACTTAACTCCCAATCCATCACTGAGTTCTTGGGCCAGCCATTTAAATTCTGTCATCGTCAAGCCCAGCTTCTGACGGTTTAAGCGATAGCGACTGCGAATCCCACAAATTTCCAGGGTATCTTGGCCTGTTCCCCATGCCAAACAAACAATCTCTTCTCGCTTGGCCTTGAAGAAAACCTGTCGGAGCCGTAATAGAACCATCGTTTCTCGATAAATGATCAGGTTATGGTCATCAAGGCGAAGATGAAGCTGACACAGCAGGTTATTGCTGGCGGAGGTTGGTAGGAGGATGACAGCCATAAACCCAGCAGTGACGCTAACGAAGCTAGAAACTAGCCACAAGACTGGAAGCAGTCCAAGCATGAGTAGAATAGGCCACCCGAACACCTTTACAATCATCCCGGTAATGGAGGAGGCGATACTATAGTTCACGACCAGAACCAACAGATCAAACCAAGATCTGGCTTGTCTGGGCTGAAAGCCCTTGGGCGGCACAATAATATCCAGCCAGTCCTGCCGCTGGTTGACCAGAATCCGACTTGGGCTCAGAAGCCGGTCAAGCCCGCTCAAGGCGCCAGTGTCCTGAAGCGTTCTCAGTCCTTTGAGGGCTTCTGTGGCCGAGGCTGGGCGCTGGGTGATTTCTGGGGCTGTTAGCCAACGCAGCCACTGACGCAACGGGTGACTGATGTGGGTGGCCTTGGCCTCAAACCGAATGCGGAGACTTTGCTGGGGTAAGTCTGCTGGGTGGTGTCCTGTCACCAGATAGATTAAGGTGGCGCCTAGGCTGTAAAGGTCTGAAGCGGGTTCTGCTCGCCCGCCAAACTGTTCTGGGGGCATGTAGCCATAGGTGCCGACAATGGTTAGGGTGCCGGTTGAATGTAGAAATGGCGCTTGCACCGAACCAAAGTCCACCAGGTACAGCTGTCCCTGACTGTGGGCGCTGCGATCGCTAAGCAAAATATTGCTAGGTTTTAGGTCGCGGTGAATGATCGGCGGCGTCTGGCTGTGAAGATACTGCAAAATTTCCAACAGCCGTTGGGCAATATCGATCACATCCGCTTCGCCAAAGGTGCGGCCTGCTTGTAGGTGTTCTTGTAGCGATCGCCCATCTACATAACTTTGCACCAAGGCATAGCCCTTGACCTGAGGCAAATCAATTTCAAAATAGTCTAGATAGTCGGGAATGCCAGGATGATCCAGGGATTTCACCACTTCTCCTTCCCGCTCGAACAATCGCAGATTAGCCCATTCAAAGTCGACGCCAAAGGTGATGACCTTAATCACAACCAGACGTTGCGCCTGCAGATCGTCCGCTAGCAGAGTCCTTCGGCCGATAGCTTTACCAAGCTCCTGGCGAATTTCGTAGCGATCGTACAGCCGCTTCCCTAACCAATCTGAGGCAGGCCGATCTGTCATCTCATACCTCTCCCAGAAGGGTCATGCCTTCTCCAGGATACTCAATCGGATAGATCACTTTCACTCTGATGGGACAATACTATTGAGTGTAACGCTTGGAGGACTCAGCTAATGGCGATCAAACCCATTAAAATCAATCCTAATCGGTATCTCACA
>JAKSDM010000883.1 GCA_022360135.1 Pseudanabaenales cyanobacterium
AGCAGATAAAAATAAAGAAACTACATGATCAAGCTCAAGCGCCCATTCTTTAAGGTGGGCTTCAGTGCAGGGATTATCCTAGATATCATAAGAATTCCCTGGAATTATGAGTTGTTCATCACCGACGAAACATATCATAAGAGACTATGCGGTTAATATAGATTAGCCAAATTCCTCAGAACAGTTTGATATCAATAGCCTGACGGTATCTTATTGGGAGTGAGTCCCTAAGGTTGTCCTGGAACTTTTACGCCATTTCCCTTAACAGAATCCAAACAGGCGTTATCTGCGAGTGATATGCAGGTAAGTAGGTTGCCCTGTAAAGTCCGAGGTATGTTGAGAAAAGTAAATAGACTCAAATCATTGTATCGATAGGACTCTAGCGATTTTATAGCCTTTAATCTAGCCTAGTATTTACATGCAAAGCTACTTAACGCTGGATGAAAGTGAATAACAAAAATTTAATATCAATTGACCATTTGGGTGTCTCTCGCACTTTTAAAGAAGCGCACCCATGATATAAATGTCTCAGTAGACAACTAATAATTAGCTAAGTAGAAAAAATTCTAGAGATAAGTAAAATATGCTTATTTACTTAATTCTTTTGTAAGCTTTTTTTCAATAGAAATAAATTGCTTTGCCTTAACGCCTCCTAAGTGAAAATTCTTCCAGTAATTGCGCCACTGTCCAAGCTGAAATCCAGAAATATGTCTTTGAACAGTCAGAGTTACATTGTTGGGGAAAATTAAATATTCATTCACTGGACATTATCAATTTAAACTATCAAAACGGGATGGCAATGTTCCGTGATATCACCAAAGTTTTACATATCCACAAAGCATTGGTGAAGCCTAAAGTTTCAATCTAGGTGGTGATAGTCACAAAATTTTATTCAGGAATGAGTGTCAATTGACTGACCTAATTCTATTATCGTGCCATCTGAGACCGATAATAATTGCGATAAAAAGCATGTAACCGGGCTCTTCCATCTGCGAAAAAATCAACCCAAAGACAAAAACCGTTAAGAGCAAAAACTTGGTGAAGTCATCCTTACAAAGATAACGCCAGACGAGAAAACCTAAATAACCGTATGCCGCCAGACCTAAATATCCTAAATCTCCCCATATTCCTGCCCAACCAAATAATGGGGAGAACATACTGGATTGATTACCTAGCCAACTTTGGCCTACGGCAGTCCAAACGGCGCTACTGGCAGGATGCCGAGTGGCGCCTAGAGGCCCTAATAGATGCCAATAAGTATCTATCATCCAACCCCCTAAGCGCCCAACCGTGTGTCCGGGGCCAAGACCTAAGACCCAATTAAAGGGGGATGTGAAGTAAGTAGGAATAATGCGAAAAGCAGCAGATTTGAGTAATGTAGCTTCACCGTCTGAACCATATATGTCAGGTCTTGCCCAGGTTTGAAATGCGCCAAAAGCTGGGACATTCTGAACACACCAGAGGAAGATGAAACCCAGTAGAAGTGCAGGCACAACATACTTCATGGCTTCAAAAATACTCTTAAACTTTGTTAGAAATAACAATGCCCAAGCGATTAAGAAGCTTAAGAGAACCTGCTTTGCGTCAGCCAGCAACATATGCAAAAAGGTTGCTGAGACAACCGTTAATCTGAGCCAGAGGGGCGCTTTCTTGGCGCCGAAAAAATAATATAAGCCAAAAGTGAGTGAAACAGAGGCGCTGACAACATGGCCTGCTCCAGAATGATAAAAAACGCCCTGGACATAGTCGGGATTCCCAGCTTTGGGATGGAGACCCAGAACCATGAACAAAACATATTGGACAGCGGCAAAAAATAGGTTAGCAAACCCAAAACGTATTAGCCATGTGCGAAGTTTTTCCAGACTTATTGGAGTTATTGGCAAACTAATCAGAGCCAATATTAATAAGAAGGGCTCTCCAAGCAATAAGAAATCTAGAATTACGTTAATTTCGCCTGCATTATTCAAAATTGCGCTGGCAAGCATGACGCTTAGGAGAACCAGTAGACCCGCTAGAATTGACCATACTATCGTAATCTGATGTTGATTCCGAGTTCGCGATTTGATTAAAGCCATGCCGCAGGCATAAGGAATCGCCACAAAATGCAGAAAATTGATCGCTGAGGGAGCGCCTGCGCTATCAACAATTCTTGAGAAAAAGGCCGTAGCAAATGCTAACAGTATCAGCGTTGAGTTCCGAATAAGTCCTTTCGAATTCTTCAGGGGTTTTGCCAGGCTCATTTACTGAACTCCATGTCAAGCTGTTTTACTGTGCTTTAACGGGTGAAATTGATTGGATTGTTCCTGAAGGTTAGGCTTAGCAGCGGTTCCCTCTACTATAAATGGTTAGTAGCCTACCACTAGTAACCTACAAATAATGGGGCCATCTTGCCATATTTCATGGGATACATTGAATCCAAGCTTAAATCTTTACTAGCACCATTTCGAATCTCTCGCACATAGGGCTTGAAAGCGCTGTTGTTGCCTGCCCAAACTAGGGATTGGCTAGATTCTTGGTTGAGAAAACCAACTGTGCCATCTGGAATGGGTCGATTGCCGTATAGGAAACCGCCCAGCAACTCAGTTCGACCGCCATTCATGGTTGTAATAATTGGGACATCACGTTCGGTCTTCAGACCTAGAATCCACAAATCAGCGCCATTATTATCAATATTATTTTTTCCACTCTCACTGGACGCTTCGGTGTTCAGCTGACGGGCCCAAACCTGCTGATTCTTGAAACACCAACGCCAACCCGCAACATCCTCAATGAACAGCTTGTTCCCACTAACCATATTTCGATAGCCCCCCATCCCTAAATGCCGGAGCACCAAGGTTCGGCTTGAGGCGTGCTCGAAGCCGAAGGCGGAACCTAAGTCACTTTCCAATCCTTCAATAGTGACAACGGGTTCCGAGCCATCCACAATCCGAAAAACAGGATTGTTTGAATTTCGCAATGCGCCACGAGTTGTAATTTTGGCTCCGCCAATTCCGATAATTCGCCGCACATTCCCCCTCAGCTCAATGGTACAGCTGACTGTATAGTTATCTTTTGGTAAGTAGACAGTAGGCTTGCCAGCATCAATCGCCGCTTGGATTGAAGCGGTATCATCATCAGCTGAACTGCTAACCATAGCCCAATCTTCTGGAGAATCCCACCCTATTTCTGGCGTCTCTTCAATGGGCAGCTTCAAAGCAGTTTGAGGACCCGGGAAGAGGCTTATGATCGGGTGTGAAACAAATTCGTCTACTGGGCTAACCTTTTGAGTCGTCTTACCATCAACTCGACTTTCAATCGCAGCCCCGTACCCGGTAGTCGTTAGGTTACGGACATAGAGTCCAGCATCTTGAGTGTTATCAATGGCGGGACTCATCGGAGAACCCTCTTTCAGAACAGCATCAACTAAGGATAGCAATCCATAAGCGTTTCCACCTCCGTTGTCATTCATGATTGCGGGCACA
>JAKSDM010000854.1 GCA_022360135.1 Pseudanabaenales cyanobacterium
CATTAGATCAGACTGCCTACACCCAACCCGCTTTGTTTGCGCTTGAATACGCTCTGTATCAACTGTGGCGATCCTGGGGCATCCAACCGAAAGCTGTTTTGGGTCACAGTGTGGGTGAATATGTGGCTGCTTGTGTGGCGGGGGTCTTCAGTTTAGAAGATGGGTTGAAGTTGATCGCCGCTCGGGGCAAGTTGATGCAGCAGTTGCCTGCTGGTGGAGTGATGGTGTCTCTAATGGCGTCGGTGGAGCGGGTAAGAGCAGCGATTTCCGACAGGACAGAGGTCGCCATTGCGGCTGTCAATGGTCCTCAGAGCACGGTGATCTCTGGTTCGGAGGCGGCTGTCCAGACTGTGGCGGCTCAGCTGCAGGCAGAAGGGGTCAAGAGTAAACCCCTACAGGTCTCCCATGCGTTTCACTCGCCCTTGATCCAACCGATGCTGGCGGAGTTTGAGCATGCGGCCCGGCAGGTGTGCTACTCGCCGCCCCGGCTCAAGCTCATTTCTAATGTCACAGGTCAGGTGGCGACAGCAGAGGTGGCTACCCCTGAGTATTGGAGTCAGCATATCCTCTCCCCAGTGAACTTTGCAGTCGGCATAGAGACGCTGCATCAGCAGGGGTGTAACATATTTCTCGAATGTGGAGCCCAGCCGATTCTGCTGGGGATGGGGCAGCAGTGTCTGCCGGAGAATGTAAGTGTGTGGTTACCCTCATTGAGATCTGGGTGGGAAGATTGGCGGCAGATGCTCACCAGTCTGGGTAAACTGTATGCGAGAGGGGTAAAGGTGGACTGGCAAGGTTTTGATAAAGCCTATCCCCAACGACGCAAAGTCTCTTTGCCCACCTATCCATTTCAACGCCAACGCTATTGGATTGACTCGCCTGGACGAATCTCTGTGGTTGAGCCCGCGCCATCATCGTTTGATCGGTCGCTGCTAGACTATCTATATAAAATCGCCTGGGAGGCCAATCCGCTACTGCCGGTTGTAGACTCACTTAGGGCTGATCGCTGGCTGATCTTCCTGGATCGGCAAGGAATTGGGACTGCCCTAGTCAATCGGTTACGATCTCATGGCGCTGTCATTACTATAGTTGAGAAAGGTGAACGGTTTGAGGGTTTGAAGGCAGATCACTTCAGCCTCAATCCCACTGAACTAGAGAATTTCTTGAACCTATTGGCAGAAGGCGTTTCTCAACCGGAGCGAGGACGATATCAAGTCGTGTACCTTTGGGGCTTAGATCAGTTCCCTGAAAATCTCGATCACCTGGCGGAGTCTGGAGCCGGATTGCTGCATTTGGTGCAAGCTCTGGTTCCCCGCAGCAAAGATATCCCTTTCCAGATGTGGGTGGTGACACAAAATACTCAAGCCGTCCCGGCTTCAAGTGATTCACCCTCACCCATGCAGGCCCCGCTTTGGGGGCTTGGCGGCGTCATTGCCTTAGAACATCCTGAGTTGTGGGGTGGTCTGGTAGATCTACAGGAGATGAACGCTGACGTTGACAACGTGGCAAAAGATCTTCTGGCTCATTTCACTAATCCTGGCGCAGAACAGCGGGTCGCCTTTTGTCAGGGGCAGCGATGGGGGGCGCGGCTCCAACCTCTTCAGCAGGCTTTACCAGAGATTACCCCAACCAAAATACCGCCAAAAATAAAGAGCGACGGCGCCTACCTGATCACTGGAGGATTGGGGGCTTTAGGTCTGCAAGTGGCTCAGTCTCTGAGTCGACAGGGGGCCAAGACGCTGGTGCTCATTAGCCGTCGGGGAGAACGTCCAGAGCACAGAGCAACGCTAACAGCAATGCGTCAGGCCGGTGTCACTGTGCATGTGGAAGCAGTGGATGTGGCTGATGCAGAAAAAGTCGCCAGCCTGGTTGAAGAGATTCAGAAGACGCTACCGCCGTTGCGGGGTATTGTGCATGCAGCCGGTATGCTGGCGGATGGGCTAGTCATTGGCCAAACCTGGCGGCAATTCCAGCAGGTGATGCAACCCAAAGTGCAGGGAGCCTGGAATTTGCACTGCGCGGTTAAAGGAATTCCTTTAGACTTTTTTGTCCTGTTCTCGTCGTCGGCATCCTTGTTAGGGTCGCCAGGGCAGGGCAACTATGCCGCCGCCAACGCCTTCTTGGATACTCTGGGGCACACTCGTCGCCAACAGGGATTACCCAGTCTGACCATTAACTGGGGACCTTGGCAGGGAGAGGGAATGGCCAATCAGCAACAGAGCGCTTTGCCAGGTCTCAACGCCCGAGGTATCCAGAGTTTTTCCCCAGAGCAAGGGATTCAGCTGTTTGAGCAAGTCTTGAGTCAGGATCAGGCGCTGCCGCCTCAAGTCGGGATTCTTCAGGTGAATTGGTTGACGCTGCTGCCGCAGTTGCCTACAGATTCCCTGCCTGCTTTTTTCAAATTTGTTGCGGGGACTGGGATAGGCGATTCAAAAGCCAACATTCTGGAGATCTTGTCGGGGCTCAGTGCGCCCGATCGCGCCAGCCGTCTCCAATCCTATCTCCAAGTCGAAATCGCCCGGATACTGGGGCAGTCAGACACAATTTCCACCACCCGGAGCTTTGTGGATATCGGGCTAGATTCCCTTATGGCAATGGAGCTGTTAGGAGTTTGCAAGCGGGATTTGGGGTTGATACTGTATCCCCGTGAAGTGTTTGAACATCCTACTGTGGAGGCGCTGAGCCATTACCTGGCGCAGGAATTGGAGCGGACTGCATCAGGGGCGACGGGGCCAGCAACGCTGACCCCGCAACCCGGCCTCCAGCCCTCGCTAGTAGAGTTTGCAGCGCCGATGTTGGGACGCGATCGCACCTTTTCGGCCGTAGAGCGAAAGAATGCTCCGGCTATCTTTTTGCTCAGTAGTCCCCGTTCGGGCTCAACCTTGTTACG
>JAKSDM010001544.1 GCA_022360135.1 Pseudanabaenales cyanobacterium
CAGCGGAGGTTTTGTTGAAACCGCCGTGATAGTCCTGATCCCCGTTGTACGGCGATTGTCCGTCGGGACCGGTGAGATCGGTGGTGAGAATCGACGAGCCGGGAGCGGCCACGACCAAACACGCGCCGGGCTCGCTGTCGCCTCGACGCGCCCCGCCCAGCGTCGTCGCCCCCACGGCGATTGTGTAAATCGAGTTCGCGTAGCCGTCGTAGTTCGCGTCGTCTCCGGCCCCGCCTCCGTTTCCTCCGGCCCAAACGTGAATGGTCCCAAGACCGTTGCGCCCGTTTAGCGCGGAATCCTCCAAAGCGGGCTTTGCGAACGATCCCGGACCTTCGAGGGTTTCTCCGTCATCCGGCGGCCCCCAGCTATAGTTTTTCACCCATATGTCATTCGAAAGATGCAGGATCGCGCCGGCGTCGTTCTCATAGGAGATGGGATCACCGTTCACGCGCAAAGCCGCGAGCGAGGCGTCGTAGGCGACACCGGCCACTCCGATGGAGTTGTTTCCGCGAGCGGCCGCCACGCCCGCCACGCCCGTGCCGTGATCCTCGTTGCCGCTCTCGGGAGAAGGATCGTCTTCTCCGGGATCCACCCCGGCCGTCTGGTCGTCGTTAAAATCCCAGTCGAGGTCGACGCGGTAGAGCGGGCTCAGGTCCGGGTGAGTGTATTCGACGCCCTCGTCCACGATGCCGATGACGACTCCGTCTCCGGTGAAGCCGTCGTCCCACGCTCCCTCGACGTTGATGTCCCAACTAAAAGAGCTGTTCACGTGCCACTCGTCCGTCGCGTAGGGATCGTTGGGAAGCGAGCGGGAGATGTGGCGAAGGCCGAGCAGGACTCGCGCGGAAACAACCTCGGGCAGCGCGCTCAACTTGGCTCCGGACGTCAAGGCGTCGACGGAACTCTTCGCTTGGAAAACGAAAACGTCGTCGTGATACGGGGATTGAAAAACCCTCTCCAAGCCCGATTTTCGCGCGACGGCGATGGGATCGGCTTGGGGGGCGAGACGGACCAAGACACGCCGCGTGACGTAGCGGCGACTGGCTTCGTTGCGAGCGCGCCCGTCGATGTAGGCGATCAATAAAGCGTCCTCACCGCCCGGCCCCGCCAAGGCGGCGACATCCGGGCCGGATTTTCCGCGACTCGTGAAAAGCTTCCTCAGGCCGCCCCGCCCGTGTTGATTCCGGTAATAGACCTCGTCCGCCGCGAGAACGAACGACCGTCGAGCGCCGTGGTCAACTTGCTCGAACCGGCCGAATTTGAACTCCGCGCCGTCACTGGGCCGAGGGGCCGACGCGCCCAGTACGAGCGCGAGGAATGCTGGAATGACACGCATACAGCAAACCCGTGGAGCCCTGTGACAACACAAG
>JAKSDM010000810.1 GCA_022360135.1 Pseudanabaenales cyanobacterium
GATCGAGATATGGGCAAGCCAGTCGATGTGTTAGAGATTGAAGGACACGCCACTGCTCAGCAAGTGCAGGAGCTAGAGCACATCCTGTGCAATGAGGTGCCTTATCTTGGGCAGTTCTGCAGCCTGACAGGTAACGAGAACGTTGGCAAGATAACTGGTACGACGGGTGAAACATTACGGAGTTATCCTCTGGCGTTAACTCAGCTCTTGATCACCTACCATATGCTTAAGGCTGCAAACGTTTCAACCAATATTCCCCAGCCCGCTTAAATAAAATCAATGCTCT
This sequence comes from Pseudanabaenales cyanobacterium, assembly GCA_022360135.1. Taxonomy (GTDB): domain Bacteria; phylum Cyanobacteriota; class Cyanobacteriia; order Phormidesmidales; family Phormidesmidaceae; genus JAKSDM01. Next base: position 287 of record JAKSDM010000810.1, read on the forward strand.
GCTCTGTTTAGCGGGTCTTAGGATCAAAGGCGTCGCGTAAGAGGTCTCGCCCCCAGGGCTCTGGCCGCCGCCACCAAATTCCGTTCCTTCATAGTTTGAGCGTTGGATGTTCTGCCATACTTCAGCGGTAATGGCGGGGTTGCTAGCAAATTCCCCCAAGGGATTTCCAGGGGCGATCGCGAGCACAGTGAAGATAACAATGCTGATGGCGATCAGCGTAGGAATAGCAGTCAGCAGGCGACGGATGAAGTAGCGGGTGATTAAATCTGGGTTGGCGGCAAACTCAACTCTACAATTGCAATCGCTTACTCTTCATAAGGCGGCTCACAAGCAGAGTTGTAGTAAACCTCGATAAACGAATTATCTGAGGCGCTAGTTGTATATTGTGTAGCAATACCGTCCCCCAAACAGAGTTTAGTACCTTCCAGGTCTTCCCCCCCATCAAAAGTAATGGGTTGCACAATCGGTGGTTGATAGCCAAAGAGAAAGTCGAAAATTTTTTCTGGATTGTAAGAAAATTCTCCCTTGGGTTCAAGTTCTATGCGCTGAGCCCGATTGTTTACATAAGTCACTCTCAATTCCCCTATCTCTGGAAAATCTGGAAAAACGCGTCGAATGCCGTCGGTGGGATAATTGAGGGTGTAAACAATTTCCTCTTCCGGTTCCAGCGGCTGGCCAAAATAACTCGCAAGGATTTGAGGAGACTGATCTAAAACTAAGCGCCCTGCCTTTGCAGGCACAGTGAATATCCTCGATAGTGTCAAGCCAATACTCAGAACCGTCAACATACCAACGAATTGCTTTGACATTGAATATCCTCCTAACGCCGTTGCTTCAATTAGCTAGCCAATCTCTAATCTGCATTGCCCTTATATCAAGGAATAAGAAATAGCTTTATGGCTCTAACCTGGTTAAAACTCATGCACACCCTTCCAGCCGAAACCTGCAATAGGAAGCTGTCAAAGATCAATAAATAAAAATATGAATAGGATATACACCTGGACTAATTACTCCCTTAGTCGACTGGGCTAGTCATTAAGAAACCTCAACACCGTTTCATAGTCTACTATGCTCCGTTTAGACAATGGCCTCCAACTATCTCAGGGGCGCTTCCAATCTGCAATGTTCCAGGTGCAGAGGTCCCAGGGGGTTGGATCAACCCCCTTCGGCGACGCCGTCATTCTCTAGAGTGGGTTCCTCAGCCGCCAGGAAGAGTACCATGTTTCCCGCTTTGTCGAAGCTAGCCAAAGGTTCTAGGGTAATGCGACTCGCTTCTGCATCCTTGAAGCCAGTGGAGAGGTGCGGATTCAGAATGGTGGGAGCCTGCCAATAAAGTAGGCGCAATGTCTCATCTTTACTAGAATCGGCAGTTACAGAAGTTACTTCTGCAGATGAGGATTGACGGTTAGGTCCGCCACAAGCAGTTAAGAGCAAGAGGCTGAGAACAGGAACAGCAAATCGTCGAATCATGATCAGATTGGGGACTGGGGATTGATTAATAGCTCAAGACTAACAGGTATGGGACTAGAGGGGGATTAGCATGAAGGACATTCGTTGAGTCAGCGAATTCCCAAGCTTCTCTAATGGAATGCCCCGGATTCTCCATTATCCTCATCCCGCCGCCAGTTTTTAATATCCCAAGTGCTGGTGTCCCAGGGAGTTGGGTTCACGCCTGTAAGCGAGTGGATGACAGCGTTAGAGATCGCCCGGTGCACAATCGGAATGACGGCGAAATCCTGGGCTAATCGCTCATCCATTTGTTGAAATAGCTGGGCCCGTTTTTCGCTATCGAGTTCCTGGGAGGCGGCTTCCCACAAGCTATCGTACTCAGGGTTGCAATAGCGGGCATTGTTGGGTTTCTGCCAGTTA
>JAKSDM010001524.1 GCA_022360135.1 Pseudanabaenales cyanobacterium
AACGGAGTTCTTTTTAAAGAATTCATTCACAATTTGCCTAGTATGCTCCATCCCCCAGTGTGACCACCCAAATCGTCCGAACCAGTATATAGATATCTAACCAAACTGACCAGTTTCTGACATACTAAACCTCCAAATTAATCTGCTCCGGTTCCCGTGAACCACCTCTGTACCCGCCTAACTAGGCTAGGTTACACCCTTGAAAATTTATCCATGCCTGTTCGACAAACGTCTTGAATGCGCTACGGAAATGACCGACAGAAAACTGCTCGGCGTTCTGGCGACTCCGCATCGGGTTGAATCGGCATCCCTCTGATTCAAATTTCTGAACGGCGGCCGCCAAACTCTCAACGGTTTGTTTTGAGAAAAATAGTCCGGTTTCTCCCGGCAGAATGGTTTCCGTGGCCCCTCCTTTACCATAGGCGATGACCGCTGCGCCTGCGGCTTGGGCTTCTACTGGAGTGATGCCAAAGTCTTCTTCAGCCGGGAAAATGAAGGCTTTACAACGCTGCATATAGTCGCCAACGACGGCATCGGGTTGGGCGCCCAAAAGCTTGATATTTGACCGGGCCAGCGATTGGATCTGAGGCCATTCCGGGCCATCTCCAATCACCACCAGCGGCAGTCCAAGCTGATTAAACGCCTCTATCGTCAAATCCACCCGCTTGTAAGGCGCAAATCGCCCAACGGTAAGATAAAATTCCTGGCGCTGAGTATTGACGTTGAAGCGATCCACCGCAACTGGCGGATAAATCACCTCAGCCCGACGACGATAGGTTTTCCAAATACGGCCAGCCACATAGTGAGAGTTAGCTGCATAGCGATCGACCCGGTTAGCGCTGGTCACATCCCACAGGCGTAAATAATGCAGCATCGCTTGCGCGATCGCACCCTTGAGTCCTCGATGCAGATTACTCTGACGCAGATATTGTTGCTGCAGGTCCCAAGCATACCGGATCGGGGTATGGACATAGCTGATATGGAGTTGATCGGGCCGAGTTAGAACCCCTTTGGCGACGGCGTGGTTACTGGAGATAACCAGGTCATAGTCAGCCAGGTCAAACTGCTCCACCGCCAGCGGCATCAGCGGCAGGTACTGGCGAAAGTGACGTTTTGCCAAGGGCAGATTCTGAATAAAAGAGGTGGCGACCGGCTTATGCCGAATAAAACCTCGTAATTCGTCGGGTAGGAAATCGACTAAGCTGAATACGTCAGCCTCAGGATAAAGGGCCAGGATTTGCTCGACGACTTTCTCTGATCCAGCCTGACTGACTAACCACTCGTGAACCACAGCAACCTTCATAACCTCTCCACCCTGCTCCCGACCCGAATTATAGGCGCTGGTTCTGTAACCTGGAATCAATCCTGACACCTCTGGTGTGGATTTACGCGGATCACAAGAACGACGATCCCAAGTATCAAGCCTGGATGAAAAACTGAAGTTGGACCTGCGAGGCGCTATACCAAAAGCGGCTTCAACGCATATTCACCACTTTTGCAGGACTTTGCTGCTTTCGACGTTCTTGCAAAGCCTTATCAATTAATTTTGAAACTAGCCAAGAGACAGACCGTTCATCTGCCTCTGCCCATTCTGCCAATTCCTTTTTCCACTCGGAAGGAATGTAAGCTACCACTCTATCTAAGTCTGTTTTACCGCCCATACTAAATTTTGCTTTTACTTTTAACTATACCCAGCATACAAACAACAGGCTAATCCGTGACTTGCTATGCCGTGCTGTGCTAGCATGGCATAGCAAGAGCAACGAAAACTTTAGACATGAAACATCAAAATTTGCTTTCGATCGCCGCCAATCTTCCGCAACCGCCAACTAATCGGGGACTTGTCTTGCTTTCAGCCAGAGAAATGGCTAAGATGCGCCGGGTTGGACGACTTGCAGCGAATCTCCTCAATCATCTTGAACCAATGGTGCAACCTGAAGTGAGTACGCAAGCTTTAAATGATGAGGCGGCGCGTTGGATGCATGCTCATGGCGCCGTCAGCGCCACACTGGGCTATGCCCCTCCTGGTCATCCCCCGTTTACAGGCTCCATTTGCACCAGCATTAATGAAGTGGTTTGTCATGGAATTCCAAACCCAAAGCAAAAGCTTAAAGACGGCGATATTATCAATATTGATGTGACCCCAATCTTAGACGGCTATCACGGTGACACGTCTAGAACATTTTTAGTGGGTCAGGTAGCTACAACAGCTCGGAAATTGGTTGAAGCTACTCAAGCATCGATGATGCGGGGGATTGCTGAAATCAAGCCTGGCGCCAGAATTGGCGATATTGGCGCGGCAATTCAAGATTATGCTGAGGCGAGTGGATTCTCAGTTGTTCGAGACATGGTTGGGCACGGCGTTGGCAGGCAGTTTCACACAGAGCCTCAAGTTCCTCACTATGGCAGACGAGGGAGTGGGTTGAAGTTGCGTCCAGGAATGGTTTTTACGGTTGAACCGATGCTAAACGAAGGAACTTATGAGCTTAAGTTTCTAGCGGATCGTTGGACTGTGATTACAAAAGATAAAAAACTCTCTGCTCAGTTTGAACACACAGTCGCAGTTACACAGGAAGGCGTAGAGATCTTAACTCTTGCTTAAATTTTGAGAGGCAATGCTTTCAATCCTCATCTGGATGACTCCTTATCTTCCCCTACTCCCTTATCTTCCCCTGCCTCCCCTGCCTCTTTTCCCTCCCTTAACCTGTGCCAGAATATAGCCAAATACTTGTAAGCGGAGGAATCACGCATGCAACCTATCCGTCAGGGCGATGTGATTTTACTGCCCCTGCAGCAGGGGCAACCGTCTGGAGATTTTGGCGAAAAATTACGTCATCTAACGTTGGCAGAGGGTGAAGTGACCGGGCACCGCCACCGCATCAGCGATGGCAAGGCAGGGCTGTATGAAAAAGAGGGCGTGCTTTATTTGCGGGTTCTATCTGATCAGGCGACGTTAACCCACGAAGAACACAAGTCTGTTCAAATTCCTCAGGGCGCCTGGATGGTTCAGATTCAGCGAGAGTACGAGCCTGAAGGATGGCGGCATGTCGCTGATTAGGCAGTTGACGGCTGAGCAGGAAGTGATGATTCCGGTGTATCTGGAGAAATGGCGGCGGATTGCCCTCTCCACTCAGCCGATCAATCGCCAACGGGCGCAAGCCGCCGTAAATTCGGCCTATGCTGCAATCGGTCGGCGATCGCCAGAGGTCTTCTTTGTCAGTGGCCCTAACGAACTCAAAGACACCCTGGACAGCAATCGCTCCTGGACTTGCTGCAGCAATCAGGCGCGCCGCTGCTCCAGAACCCGCTGCTGACGGAGCTGAGTGAACAAGTGCGATCGCGTTTGCACGTCGAACTATTGCAAACCCTGACAGAACGTCTGCAAACCCGCTCGCTGGAAGCCTTGGCGTTTCGTTTGCAAATGTGCCTGTGGGAGCAACTCGGGGAATTGCTGGGACAGCAACCGGAGCAGCTTGAACCGCAATCGGAGCAGTCAAGACAGGTGTCTGAGCGACTGCTGCAACAGCTTTGGGAACAGCAGCAATCTGAATGGCGCCGACAATTTCAGCGACAGCCCGTGGGCCAG
>JAKSDM010000309.1 GCA_022360135.1 Pseudanabaenales cyanobacterium
AGCCTGCGAAATTGGCGCCCCGTTGGCCACCCAAATTACGTCGCAGGATACTTGCTACTGGTATTACCCTTGTTACTGGGCCTGGGGATTCATCACTCAGACAGACGACGTTGGCTATGGTTGTTAGGGGTTGGGTTAGGCATCATCGATCTTTACACCACCGGTTCCCGAGGGGGATGGTTGGGCCTATGGGTGTTAGTTATTCTGAGTATTGGCATGGCGCTGTGGAGAGGTCGCCTGCCCCGTTCCATGCTGATGCTAATCGGAATCGGTCTGGCAGCTGTATTGATCCTATTTGCGATCAGCAATAACCGACTGCGTTCTCTGCTCCTGGCTCTTTTGAACGATCCAGCTAGCGGAGAGCTCAGTTATCGTCTCATTACCCACGCCATTGGCTGGCAAATGGGAATTCACCATCCGTGGTTTGGCATTGGTCTGGGGAGCGTACCGCTGACTTACCAAAAGTATCATCCCACTTGGGCGGGGCGAGAAGCCGAGTTGGCTTATCAGCTCCACAGCACCCCTGTGCAACTCTGGGCGGAAATGGGGATAGGAGGAATTATTTTACTGTTGGGGACAATGGCGCTGTTATTCTACTTTAGCGTCAAGTGGATTAAAAGAGTTGAGCAGCCTATCCCCCCCTCTTATCAGTTAGCACCGGTCCTGATTTGGAGTCTCTTCAGTAGTTTAATTACCTATGCCGTTTTCAGCCTGACAGACTATCAACTCGACAACCTCTGTATTAGCGGCGCACTCACTCTTTTTGGGGCCGTCCTAGGCACAGAGTTTCGCCAGCGTTTTGCGCCTGTTCAGCCTTGTCAACAGGTTGGGGTAGGAGGCCATCTGCGCATCAGTCAATGGCTGGCAGGCGCAGGGGTCGGTCTCCTCCTCAGCGCGGGGATTTGGCTCTTTCCTATTCATCGAGCTTGGGCGCTTTCTAGCGCCGGATTTCTCGCCTTAGACCAACACAATATCAACCTCTTTACCCAGCGCTTGGAGCAAGCTCATCGACTAGTCCCTTGGGAACCTTACTATCCTTACCAATTGGGATGGAATTTAGGCAATTTAGCCTATCAAGAAACTCAACCCGCACCGCAACAAGCACTTAGGCAGGGCGGGGTGAAATGGTTGCAACAGGGCATTGAAACCTCTCCCTATCGAGAGTTTGGCTATTCCAATTTAGGATGGCTGCTGGTGAATACAGATGCGCGAGGTGCAATCCAGGCATTTTTAAGGTCAGCTCAATTGACGCCCGCCAAGCGAGGGGTGTTTTTAGGACTCGGCTATAGCCTGCTCCAACAGAATCGCGTGGATTTATCGGTGGAGGCCATCACGCTAGAGGTACTGCGCCACCCCTTACTGATTACCAGCCCCCTCTGGCAAGTATCTGATCTCAAGAGAATTTATCCTCAAGTGATTCAGCAGCTTGAGGCGCAGCTCACCAGTGTATTGCAACACCGATCTGAAACGGAACCTTTAAATCAAATCCTGCACCGTATTCGGGCGGGACTTCGCTGGTGGTGGGATGACTGGGAGGGCGCCCGTTTAGATATGGACAGGGGGAATCACCTATTGGGTCAAATTTTTTTGGATATAGCCGCTGGAAAGTCCGTAGAGACAAAACTACAACAGCTGCCAAAATCATCGGCCAGTCTGGCGATCGCCGCCTGGCTCAACCCGTCTGAACGAGCCTATTGGTTAACCCAAGCTTGGTTAGCCAGTTCCTCAGAGACAACCCAAACACTCCCAACCCAACCTCCTGCAGACATGCTACAAACCCTGATAGTCAGCATGGACAATTCAGCCACCTTTGACCAATGGCTGAAGCAGCAGGCCCCGACTCGACAGGTCCGCAGCCAACGCCTTGGGTTCGGCGTCCTCAGCCGTCACATCGACGGCCCCCTGCCGCAAGACTTCAGCCCCAGACTCGAAAATATACCAATGGTCATGTTCTTCGATGATGTATTGCCCTCACCCACCTATCTACCAGCATGGGATAGGGCGTTACAGATACGGCGTGACGCTTTACTGCAGAAAGTTCTCAGTTGATTAGACATCGGATAACCTACCCTTAGCCCCTCCCAAGAGATACTGCTGGCAAATTTAACATTTGGAAATATCGTCAATTCTGGGACACTTTTGAGGCCCCCCAGCCCCCAATTCAATACTGTTCGGTTAAGGATCCCCCTTAATCCCCCTTCAAAAGGGGGAGACAAGATACCGGGCTTTAGCCCCCCTTTTGAAGGTAGGGTTGATTCTCTTTTGAGAGGAAAACCTCGAAAGCCCTCAATTTCGGTTCAACCTTATCTGAAAGACGACCAATTAATGAGGTTCCCAGCATTATTCTTCACCTAGAGAATCAACTCTACCTTTTGAAGGGGGGTTGGGGGGATCTCCAACAACAACCGGAGCTTATCCGAACAGTATTGGCCCCCAATTTGGAGGGAGTATGAACTCAAAGTCCCCCCAAATTGATGCTGCTGGCGAATTTAACACTTGGAAATATTGACGCCGAAGTTGGGTTTTTTTGAGGCCCCCAGCCCCCAACTTTGGGGGAGCATGAACTCAAAGTCCCCCAGAATTGGGGGATTTAGGGGGACTTCAGCCGTTCTCAAGATGTTCAAAATAATTCGCCAGCAGCATCCCAAGAGAGTAACTGGGCGGAACTGGAATACAAATTAATGGGTTCATCTGGGTAGTGTCTTTCCTAGAATTCACTTTAGTCCTCGGATGGATATTGAATTGTCATCTCACCATTTGCTTGCAAGATCACTCGCCCGCCCAAAGCTTCTATGCGGCTAATAGCAAGCTGGCGAGTGGGATCATCAAAGGCGTTGGCCAAAATGCTTTGCCAAGCATTGATTTGAGCCTTTTTGCTGCGGGGATTCCGAGCCAGGAATTGAGCGGTTTGACGGGAAGCTTCGGCTAATTCTGGCCCTTGAGGATGGCTCGATTGGCTGGCCCAGTCAGCGGCGGATTCAAAAGAATGTTGGGCGGCTTGACTATCGGCTAAAAATAGTAGCTCTTCTACGCCTTTATAGCGCCAGACAAAGAAACTATCAGGAGGTGAATCAGGTTGCAAAATGTTTAGCCCCTTTTCCATCAAGGCAATGGACCGATCAGGCATGCCAGCGTAGAGGGTGGCGCTACCCGAGAGGAAAAGATAGAAATCTATGAAGTAAGGATCCTGGCTGATAATCACCTCAAAGTAGTCTGGAGTGAGGCGGTACCCCTTTTGTGCTCGGGCGAGGTCATCGCCAAAATACTGTAAGAAAGTCAAAAACGTCCAATCAGCCACTACATTTTTAAAGCCAAATGTTGGCAGCCTTTGCAATAAGTTTAGTCTTAGTTTTTCAGCTGTTTCATCCTCAGTCAACATGACCGATGTCGGCATGGATTCCCCCTTTAACCGACGCAAGTGTGGCTGTTGCAGCCCTACTATCGCCGAGACACAGACTGCACAAAAGGCTGTAGTCATGAGGGAAGAATAGGTTGAAACCTTGGTTATCAACATATTTCTGGTGCTGGATCGGTTGACTGAGGCAATCTCAACATACAGCAGTTTTCATATGCATAGACGCCCCCCAGTGTCTTAACTCAGGTGATTCCACTCGATTAAGAATCGCTTTAGATTAAGCCGATAGTGGAGTCAGCATAAGCCTGCTCGTCAGTACTCAAAAAAGCGGATAGCCAAACGCTAACCGCTTTTGAAGATTCACAAACTTACCAGTCTGATAGGGCAGTTACAGTTCGCCAAGATTCTGATAAGGACCTTCATCAGGGCACCCTGGACCGTCGCTAGTGAAAGAACCTGTCTCATTACCATCAGGTCCGCCATTGACAGGGGCGCTGACGCCTTCACACAGGATGGCCAGGGTGGTTGCCTCACCCGTGCCCTCAATCTCACCAAGTTGGGCTGTCCCAACGTAGGCTTTAAGGGACGAGATGGAGCCTTGTAAAGGTCTAGCCTGGTTGTTCACTGTGCTTCCAGAGTCTCGGTCAATTATATATTCGTAGTTTGCTGTGGTTGTGGCAATACCCAGCCCCAGTAGGCCAAATTGATCATTATCGGCAAACTGATTACGCTCCAGGTAATAAGCTTGCTGAGCCCGGTTCATGGAGCCGACGTAGGTTTTGGCTTCAGATTGTTTGGCTTTGTTGGCCTGGTTGAGGAAGGAAGGCAGGGCGATAGCGGACAGAATTCCGATGATGATGATCACCACGAGTAGTTCAATCAGGGTGAAGCCGCCGTTTTTTCTTTTTTTAAGGAAATGCTGTAGTAATTTTGCTTTGAGTTCAGTTTTCATGTCTCGAGTAATCTCCTTGATGGTCGGGGTAATAGGGTGTCTAGCTTCTGGGTTTAACCTACCCATTTCCATTAGTTTTCATATCACTTGAATAGAAAAACTTATGGGATGTAGACGGGTAGTTTTTAGCTCCTTGGATCAAGCTACCCCTCCCTGTTTGATTTCATATCACCCCGGTTTAAAGTTCAGGGAAATTGCGGACTATTTTCGTTGCCTATTAGGCTCATAGCCAAAGAAACGGTATTGATGTTGGATAATTACCTGCTCGGCGACAGATCTCCTTACAGCAAAAGGTTCCAGGGTTTTTCAAAAACCCTGGAATCTAGACTCTACGTGATTAATCTTGCCCTGCCTCCCCATCTTCCCCGTCTTTTTCCGCCTCCCCTACTTTTACTGCCTTCCCTGTTCTCCCTGCCTTCTTCCCCACAACCCACTTCTCCCCCTTGGCCCCCTTCCCATCTTGTCCATTCTGACTACTCTGCAAATACAACAGCTGGGTGGGATAAGCGAACTCAATGCCAAGCTGCTCAAATTCTTCTTTGATGGCAAAGTTAATTTGCTGTTGCACATTCATGTAGTGACCATAGTCACTGGTGGTGACGTAATAGACCGTCTCAAAATTTAGGCTAAAATCTCCATACCCTTTGAAATGAGAGCGATCGAATCTTACCCTTTCCTGTTCGCTGATAATCAGTTTAATAATTTCTGGAATCTCCTGAAGATGTTGCAATCCGGTTTCATAGGTAATGCCTAACTGGAAGACAATTCTTCGCTCCTGCATGTGCTTGAAGTTACGGATGCGGGACGAGGTCAGATCGGCATTGCCGAAAACCAACTGTTCCCCGTCTAAACTCTTGATTCGGGTCGTTTTAATCCCAATATGTTCAATGGTGCCTGCGTGTTCGCCAACGACGATAAAGTCCCCCAACTCGAAGGGATTATCGAATAGGATGGCGAAATAACTGAACAAATCTCTCAATACGCCTTGGGAAGCGAGGGCGACGGCGGCCCCGCCAATCCCGAGTCCAGTGACGACAGCAGAGACGTCAAAGCCAAGATTTTCTAATACAAAGATGATCCCTAACGCCCAGATCAGCACCTTAATCGCGGGAATCAGCGCCCTCAGGGTTTGTTCCAGGTTGGTATTGTCTCTTTGGGTTAACCAGTAAATCCGGATCAGATATTCGGTCAGCGCACTGATGAGGCGAACCGCCAATATCGTCGCCAGAATCACTGCGATCGCGTCAACCACCTGCTCCAGCATGACGTGAAGATTAAGGTTGCGAATGCTGACATAAACACTTCCCAGATAAATCAGAGGAATCGTCCATTGCTCAAAAATATGAATCAGCCTGTCGTCTAAATCCGTTGCGGTTTTGGCGGCCCATCGTTTGAGCCGTCTCATAATCAGCTCCCTCAAGACGGTGGCCCCTAGAATCCCAGAGAGCAGGATCGCCAGAGCCATCAAGTAATCCAAAACCGTATTACTGAAGAGTTTATGAGTGAGAAATTCAATTTGTAGGACTTCTGGAAGGGCATTGATATCCATAATTGAAGACAAGTTCAGTGAGTAGAATGGACAGGGCTTAGAAGAATTGTAGGAGAGTGGCAGGGGGAAGGAGGAAGGATGAAGAATAAAGAAATTTTGGCTTTTAGACCTGGGCGCCTCATGTCACAATTAACGGGTTGCTGGTCCGCTGGTCTGGGTTGATTGGATAGTGTTATGACTAAGTTTGTGTTTGTAACGGGTGGCGTAGTTTCCAGTATTGGTAAGGGAATTGTGGCGTCGAGTCTGGGACGTCTGCTGAAGTCGCGGGATTATTCCGTTTCCATTCTCAAACTCGATCCTTATATCAATGTGGACCCTGGGACAATGAGTCCTTTCCAGCATGGGGAAGTATTTGTGACGGAGGATGGGGCGGAAACAGACCTGGACTTGGGTCATTATGAGCGCTTTACAGATACCTCCATGTCTCGGCTCAACAGTGTCACCACAGGTTCGATTTACCAAGCTGTGATCAATAAGGAACGCCGGGGCGATTATCAGGGGGGCACTGTACAGGTAATTCCTCACATCACCCACGAAATTAAGCAGCGCATCCATCGCGTCGCCCAAAATACCAACCCAGATGTCGTCATTACTGAAATCGGCGGCACGGTGGGGGATATTGAGTCCTTGCCTTTCCTGGAGGCCATCCGCCAATTCCGCAAAGACGTTGGTCGGGGAGATGTGCTGTATATGCATGTGACTCTGGTTCCCTGGATTTCTTCAGCCGGAGAAATGAAAACTAAGCCGACTCAACACTCGGTGAAGGAACTGCGCTCCATTGGGATTCAACCCGACATTCTGGTATGTCGGTGTGAGCAGCCTATGCAGACTCACATCAAGGAAAAAATCTCTGAATTCTGTGATGTCCCTGTGGAGTGTGTAATCACCGCTCAGGATGCTAATAGTATTTATGAGGTTCCCTTAAAACTTGAGCAGGAAGGGTTGGCCCATCAAGCCTTGGAATTACTGCAATTAGAACGACGACAGCCTGATCTAACTCGCTGGAAGACCCTGGTGGAGAGGCTTTATAGCCCAACTGAACAGTTAGACATTGCGATTGTGGGAAAATATGTCAGACTGAGCGATGCTTACCTCTCTGTGATTGAGGCGTTGCGTCATGCTGCGATCGCCATCCATGCCGATCTCAATGTCCGTTGGGTTAACTCAGAAGCCATTGAAAAGCAGGGACCTGAACCGCTTTTGAAAGGGACTGATGGGGTTGTTGTGCCGGGAGGATTCGGGCCCCGTGGCATTGAGGGTAAGATTCAGACGATTCGTTACGTCCGGGAGCGCCAAATTCCATTTCTTGGCCTGTGCTTAGGAATGCAATGCTCAGTGATCGAGTGGGCTCGAAATATCGCTAATCTAGAGAACGCAAATAGCTCTGAATTTGACCCTGAGACGCCCAATCCCGTAATTAGTCTGCTGCCAGAACAACAGGATGTGGTGGATTTAGGGGGAACGATGCGGCTGGGACTTTATCCCTGCCGCATTGGCCCCAATACGCTGGCGAGTCGACTCTATCAAAAGGAAGTGATTTATGAGCGGCATCGTCATCGGTATGAATTTAATAATGCCTACCGCAACTTGTTTCTAGAAACAGGATATGTCGCCAGTGGCAGTTCACCGGATGGACGCTTAGTAGAAATTGTCGAATTGCCCGATCATCCTTTCTTCATCGCCACTCAATTCCATCCTGAATTTCAGTCTCGGCCCAGTTTACCCCACCCTCTATTTATAGGCTTAGTGGCGGCGGCGGCTGGCCTCGCCAGCCACAGTAGCCTGATGGTTCCTAACATCGGCAGTGATGTTAATCCCAAAAACTTGGTCCGGGCAACGGTTGAGAACCATTAAGAAATGAGTATATTTTGATGCGTCATAGCGGTTTTCATTTGCATCGACTCACGCCACACTCCACATTGCCGAAATATGTTCAATCCAAATGAGAATCGCCCTAGATTAAAGCTCCCAGATTTTGAGGCGGCGCGATCGCGCATCACCCCCTATGTTCGCCGCACCCCACTGGTTCAAGCCACTGCCCTCAAGCACCCTTTACCTGGAATCAGCCAGCTATTGCTAAAGCTAGAGTGTATGCAGGTAACGGGCTCTTTCAAAGCCCGGGGCGCAGTCAATAAATTGTTCTCCTCGCCCGCTGAACAGATCAAGCGGGGTATTGTGACGGCCTCTGGCGGCAATCATGGGTTAGCAGTTGCTTATGCCGGATGGCTTGCTGGTGTGCCCACCACCATTTTTCTAGGCTGCAATACGCCCGCCACTAAGGCGGAGAAGCTTAAGCAATGGGGCGCTAGGGTGGTTATTGAAGGGGCGGTGTGGGATGACGCCAATCGGGCGGCGCTAGCGATGGCTGCCGCTGAAAAGGCGCCCTACTTCCATCCGTTTGCCGATCCTCAGGTGATTGCTGGTCAAGGCACAATCTCCCTGGAAATCCTGGAAGAGACGCCAGAGGTAGACACGTTGCTGGTTGCGATCGGCGGCGGCGGCGTGATTAGTGGTGTCAGTGTAGCAGCGAAAGCGCTTAAGCCGAGTATTCGGGTTATTGGGGTAGAACCTATTGGGGCGGCGACCCTGCATGACAGCCTTCAGGTAGATCAGATTGTGGAGCTAGCGGAAATTAAGACAGCCGCTAATACATTGGCTCCGCGTCGAACGGAAAGGATTAACTTTGATATTATTCGTCAGCATGTTGATGAAGTCGTGCTGGTGACGGACAAAGAGATGTGGAAAGCGGCTCACTGGCTTTGGTTCGAGATGGGAATCGCGACAGAACTCAGTGGGGCGGCGACGGTGGCGGCGCTGCTTGCCGATAAATATCAGCCAGAAGCGTCAGAACAGGTCTGTGCGCTGGTGTGCGGCGCCGGGACGGATGGGATGGAGCCATTCACCGATCAACTAAATAGAAAGAACCCCCAGTAATAAACCAGGGGCGTATTTCGAGTGTGTGAGCTTTTCTATACCCTGAGATCAATACTAATAAGAAAAAGTAAAGAACCCGGTAAGTTGTTATCGTTTAGTCGGAATTAAGAAAAACCCTGGCAAACATACCCAGGTCTTGCCAGGGTGGGAGGGCTCTTGCTTCCCTCCGCTTCAAAGTTCCCAAGCCGTATAGCAGCAGCGATAGTGGCAGACAAGGCTTCACCGAAGGTTCACGGCTAGGTAAATTAGAGCACATGAAAAAACCTGGCGGTGCGTGAGCAATGCGCCAGGGTAGGTGATCGTGCTTTTCACACCCTCCAAAAATTCCCAGATCCAGTAGCTGCAGAGATGGGATTAGATCATCTTTATCAAAAGTTTATCAAGGTGCGATCGCAAGCGTTACGCTACAGCTAGAAATACGGCGTTGGTAAATGAAAAGATGAATTTAAAGCGCTCTGATTTCAGGAACCTTGATGGGGCTTACCTTACGTATAACTGACGAAACTCAATTCATCTTTCAAATTACCAACGCCAGAAATACGGCTTCCTGGGCGTGAATCGTTGTAGTGTCAAACAACGGAATATCCGTGCGTTCCTGCAATTGAAGCATCGTAATCTCAGTGCAGCCTTCGATGACGCCCTCTGCGCCTTGGATGGTTAAGTCATCAATTATTCTTAGGTAGGCTGCGCGGGAATCGTCTTTCACAACCCCCAAACATAGCTCCTCGTAAATGATGCGGTGAACCATTTGACGATCTTCTAAAGCTGGAGTAATCACCTTCAGCCCATGTTTTTCGATCAGACGTCCCTTATAGAAATCCTGCTCCATGGTGAAGTTTGTGCCTAACAACCCCACCGTTTTCATACCCTTTTGCTTAATATGACGAGCAGTCGCATCAGCCAGATGGAGGATGGGAATGTGGATGGCCTGTTCTATCTGCAGCGCCACCTTGTGCATCGTATTTGTGCAGATGACCAGGAAATCCGCCCCTGCGGCCTCAACCTTCTGAGCTGCCTGACCTAGCAGTTCCCCGGCGCGTTTCCACTTTTCCGCATGTTGTAACGCTTCAATTTCCTGGAAATCAACACTGACCATTGCGATTTTGGCTGAATGCAGCCCTCCCAACTTTGCTTTCACGCCCTCATTAATTCTGCGGTAATAGAGTTCTGTGCTTTCCCAACTCATGCCCCCTAACAATCCGATAGTTTTCATCAGCCCTACCCACTTTAAGGAATAATCCGACCTGTGCAATTGGCTCTCGCAGTAGTTTATTCTTATGTAAATTTAATTGCCAATACTGACTAAATTTATACTTAAGCATCCGTATTAAGCGTATATTTACTGATATAACTTTTGCATAGGCAGGCAAGATATCGAGTATCCACCTAAGTTGGTGCGTTTTGGCTCAGCAAGAATCCAGATATCAAGAGTTAGCTGGATTCTGGATTCTGGATCTGAGTACTATCTCAGGGATAATTTCCCGATTTAAGTTGGCGCCTAGGAACATCTCATCTCTGCCAAACCTTAAATTTCAATTTCAACCTTTCAATTGCATCGGGCGCCGTTTTCCAGAAGTTTAAATTAATTTACACGACTTGGAAGGTTAGGAGTCGAGAAAAATAAGTGAGCAGAGAAAAATAGACAGGCAATAATTTCTAGGCTGGCATCAATACCTCCATAATTTGTTCAACAGATTGGCCTTGAAGCAACAGGGATTGGGTAAACACAA
>JAKSDM010001080.1 GCA_022360135.1 Pseudanabaenales cyanobacterium
GGCTCGATGCCGATCCGCCGATAGCGCATTTTGACCTGATCGGACACCCGCTCGCCCGAACCCACCCCCCAGTAGCCCCAATTGACCACCTTCACCTTACATTTCAAATCCGTCCTTAATGCCCGCGCATAGGCATCCATAAACACACATCCCGAAGCATATCCTGCATAACCGCCTTCCCTTGCAAACGACGCCATTGAGGAGAAGAACAAAATGAAGTCTAATGGCTCATGCCGAACAGCATCGGCAATCTGCACACTGACATTCACCCGGCTCGCAAGAACTCTGCGGAATCGCTCTGGGGTCATATCGGCAAGCGCCAGATCAAAAACATCCATCGCAGCATGCACAACCCCGTGGATTCTGCCATGACTCTGGCGAATCTGTTGGAGCGCTCGTTCGAGCGAGCTCGACTCGGCCGCATCAGCCTGGATGTAGACGGGCGTCAAGCCGCCTTTCGCGAAGGCTTGCAACTGTCGCGCCATGTCGGCGTCCGCTGGCCGCCTGCCAATCCAGATGATCCGCGCCTGGTAATTATCCTGCATCCAACGGGTCCAAACCTTGCCCAGTCCACCACTGCCGCCGACAACTACATAGACGCCGCCGCGCCGATACAAATCGTTTTCCTCGCAAATACCCGTTACTGGAACCAACACCGGCTCAAACCATTCCCCGTCCCGATACGCCAAAGTGTCGCCCGTCTTGCTGAACGGAAGTTGGAAGATGTCCCGAGTCGGCCAATTCCGATCCGCTTGCAAGTCCAGCACACGGATCCGCCACTGTGGGTATTCCTTCGCCAATGTCCCGGCCAATCCATGCACGCCCGCATGGGCGGGCTGAATCTGGTCGCCCCGGCGCACCACTTGGGTTTGAGTCGTGATGATCGTTAAGCGTAGCGCCCGACTTTCATAAGCGAGCAGGAGCAGCGCTTTGACAATATTGAAAAGTTGGCAAAGGCCTTTTTCCTGTTCCTCAATCAGGCGTTGTCCCAGCGCCTGATTGAAGGAAGATGGCGGAGCGATCCAGACCAGATGCTCCACCCAGCCCTCTCGCCGGAAGAGATCCGCTAGGACGGCGGGACTGGCGTCGCGAGGTATGTTCAAAACGGTTGTCAAGGCATTCTCATGCTGGATGGCGTCGACCTGCTCCGGCGCGCCGCCAATAATGGTCACCGCAGCGTGAGTGACGGGTTGCGCAGACGCTTTTGATGCTAAGAACGGATCCCAGCCCGGATAAAAAGCTTGCAGATCGCCCTCGCGGATCTCTTGGTTCTCTGGCAGCTTTGGAGTGATCGATGGATGCTTGCTGGCATTCCAAGTTTCACAGCCGATCCAGCAGCGATCGCGAGCGAACGGATAAGTTGGCAGGCTGATGCGGACAGGGCAGACGTCACCGTAGCATCGATTCCAATCGACCGCCCCCCCCCTGACCCAGTATTCCAGCAAACGATCATCGTCACCCGATTGAATGCATTGTTCGACCAGCAGCTTGGAGACGTCTGCCACCTGCGAATCAGGATAAGGCTTTCCATGACCGCGAATTTCGCCGTGGAATAATTTACCCGCGCCCTCGTGGCCAGCCAAGAAATGACGTAGTTTGTCCCGCATCTCTTGAAACGATTCGGCCACGAAGGCCAATCGGCTTTCCATCGCCGTGCGCCCGACTTGCAGGGAGTAGGCCACATCATGAA
>JAKSDM010001409.1 GCA_022360135.1 Pseudanabaenales cyanobacterium
GGTAAGGATGATGGACTGAACCAACTCTGGGGCGGTTAGCTCTACCTGAAGCTTGGCCGCGGCTGCTTGGAAAGCGCTAATCCCAGGGATAACCTCAAAGGGGATCTGCGCCTTTGCCAATCGTTGCATTTGCTCATGAATAGCGCTGTAGAGACTCGGGTCGCCAGAATGGAGACGGACTACAGATTTATGCGATCGCACCCGCTCAATCATCAGCGGTAAGATCTCTTCCAATGTTTTATTTGCAGTCCCAATTCGCTCGGCGTCAGGTTGTACACTGTCTAGAATCTGCTGGGGGACCAAGGAGTCAGCGAAAAGAATCACATCGGCTTGCTGCAGCAATTTTTGGGCCTTTATCGTCAGCAAATCAGGATCGCCAGGTCCGGCGCCTACGATATAAACCCCTGGTTTTAGAGAAGATGGCCTGATGAAGGAGGCTTCAGTAGAGGCTTCAGTAAAGGTTGCGGAAGGCGTCATACTCGCAGGATTCATGTCGGAAAAACACCAAGAGTTTAGGACTCAACTCTGCTGAGGGAGCGAAAAGGAACCCGATTTCTGGCTGGCGAAATTTAATCTAACTGAATCGGGATTACTCCAGAAACAGAGTTGTTCAACCATCCCGAAAAACCTATAGAAAATTTACATTAACTCGGTCTGAAGTCGCGAACTTGAAGAGTGGGTAAAGCTCCGCCCGCTTTCTCGGATCGCTTCCCATCCGTCGGAAGAGTGGAATGGTAGATGCACCCTGATTCCGAGCCCCAGAGGATTATTTCCTCTGGGGCTTTTCTTAGATCAGATGGCGTCACAGTTGAATCTCATTTCAGATTGAATATAATCCCTTCATCCCCCTTAGGAACAAGGGCAAAGGCAGAGAGAAGAACAAGATTCAAAAAAAACTGGGTGTCAATAGAAATCGTGATAACAACACAGAGATTTCATCCTGGCCTCGCCTAGAAAGCTAAATATGAAGAATGAGCAAAACCTCGCTCGTCTTCCGGAATATACTCTCCTTAATCAGAATAGTGGAATGGTAGATGCACCCTGATTCCGAGCCCTAGAGGATTGCCTCTGGGGCTTTTTTTGTCGGTTCCGCCCAAATATTTTATTTAATGCATCATGTGCAAATACTAGTCAAGATTCGCCCATACCCTATAAACACTTTATGCTAACCCCTTGTAGGACCATGAATATGAAAAATAGGTAAAGCCTTGGTCCCCTTTCTCGGATCGCTCTCCCTTAATCAGAAGAGTGGAATGGTAGATGCACCCTGATTCCGAGCCCCAGAGGATTTGCTCTGGGGCTTTTTTTGTTGGTTCCGCCCAAACCCTTTTTTGATGCATCATGGGCAGATGCCAGAGTCTTTTTCAAAGCCCCTTGAAAGCATTGATCACTAGTACGAAAGCATCAGACTTTGACTGAGTTTTAGAACACGCCTAGCCAAGATTCACCCCTACTCTATCGGCGCCTCCCCATAGCAGTTTTCATTCCTATGGACTTATACCCTATATCCTACACCCCGTCTCCACTGAGATACATTCCCCACCAACGAGAATGCTATATGGATACTTCATATTACCCCTTTCTGGGACCATGAATATGAAAAATAAGTAAAGCCTTGCCCTCCTGCTTCGGATCGCCTCCCCTTAGTCAGAAAAGTGAAACGGTAGATGCACCCTGATTCCGAGCCCCAGAGGATTTCCTCTGGGGCTTTTTTTACCTCTCTTGAACTCCTGCGAATCCACTGTCCAGCCCCCTTAGCCCGCTGATCAAAGGGCTAATCATCAGTTCTCCCCTGTCTCGGAGACCACATCCGGCAAGGGGCGCCGGAGACGGTAGAGCCAAATCAGACCGAATAGACCTAAGCTAATTCCTAGCAGACTCACGACCTGAGCAATTCGCAGCGGTCCTAGCATCAAGCTGTCTGTCCGTAGCCCTTCAATCCAGATTCGGCCTAGGCTATAGCTAATCAAGTAAGTCATCGCCAGGGCGCCCGGTTTAAGGCGATTGGGATGGCGTCCGCCCCAGAAAAACAGGGTCAAGAGCAAGCTGAAAACTGCCAGGTTCCAGACAGACTCATAGAGGAAGGTGGGATGGAAATAATCAAAATTCTGGTACTCTAGTGGCCTTTGAGCAGGCGGAATATAGAGTTTCCAAGGGAGGTTGGTGGGTCGGCCAAAGGCTTCAGAATTGAAGAAGTTGCCCCATCGCCCAATCGCTTGTCCCAAGATCAGGGAGGGGGCGACCACATCCGCCAATTGCCAGAAGGGGATGCGAGTTAGGCGAGCAAATAGGAAAGCTGCGATCGCACCCCCCAAAATTGCCCCATGGATCGCGATGCCGCCCTTCCAAACCGCAATGATATCCGCTGGTTGGTTAATGTAGTCTTGCCACTTAAACAACACATAGTAAAGGCGAGCACAGGGAATGGCTGCGACCACTAACCAGATGGATAAATCCCCAACCCGCTCAGGATTGATTCCCCGTTTCTGAGCCAGATATTGGGATAGGGTGAGTCCCAAGAGAACAGCTGTAGCAATCAACAAACCATACCAACGGATGCTCAAGGGGCCCAACTCAAACAGGATGGGACCCGGAGAAGTAAACTGAAACTCCAGCAGGTGGGCTTTAATCAACGTTGGCGGCAAACTGGCGAAATTTAAGATGAGATCCACTAGATATTTGAATTGGAACAACAACAGCAAGTGTATTTTGCCAGGATATA
>JAKSDM010001351.1 GCA_022360135.1 Pseudanabaenales cyanobacterium
CCTCTCCGGCGCCATTTCCACTTCCCCTCGTACCGCCTCGCCTCTTCTTCCCTGATCATCAACACTTCCAGCGAGAAATTGCGATTCGACGCCAACTGCGGGACACTCACCATTTCCCAGAATAAATCCTCCAACCGCCCTCTCTTGATGCTGCTGGCGAATTATTTCGTAACATCGTGAGAATGGCTGAAGGCCCCCTAAATCCCCCGATTCTGATGCTGCTGGCGAATGATTTCGCAACATTGTGAGAATGGCTGAAGGCCCCCTAAATCCCCCAATTCTGGGGGACTTTGAGTGCTTGCCCCCCCAAAGTTGGGGGCTGGGGGGCCTCAAAAGACTTCCAGAATTGACGATATTTCTAATTGTTAAATTAGCCAGCAGCATCAATTCTGGGGGACTTTGAGGATATGCTCCCCCAGAATTGGGGGCTGGGGGCCTCAAAGAACCCTCACTTCGGCGTCAATATTTCCAAGTGTTAAATTAGCCAGCAGCATCTCTCTTGCAGGAAGCTCTCGCTTCCCAAGCCTACAGAGCGGTGGCGGTGAGGCAAAATAGAGTCAGTTGACCTGTAAACTGGATCGACCTTGAGCCAGAGCCAGTTCTATGACCTATACCCCCGCAAAAACTCTCAGCTTCGATGAATTCATCGCCCAATATGGCGATGACCCTCGCTATGAACTGATCGACGGAGAACTCCGCGACATGGAGCCAACCGGACCGCATGAAGCCGTGGCAGGCAAAATCGCCGGTCAACTCTTCGCAGACATTCTCCGGGCTAATTTGAACTGGGTTATTCCCAGAACCTGTTTGATTAAACCTCCAGCAGCCGAAGCCACTGCTCTCCGCCCCGACGTAATCATCTTGGATGAGGCAAAGCTCAGCCAAGAACCCCTCTGGCAGCGAGAAACGATTATCACAAACGGTAGCACTATCCAGTTAGTTGTCGAAGTCGTCAGCAAAAATTGGCAAGACGACTATGCCCGCAAGGTTGAAGAATATGCACTCCTCAGCATCCCCGAATACTGGATTGTCGATTTTCGCGCTCTGGGTGGAATCGCCTTCATTGGCAAGCCCAAACAACCTACCTTCACGGTTTGTTACCTGGATAGAGATGAGTATCGTCAGCAGCAATACAGGTTAGGACAAGCGATCGCATCCCTCTGCTTCTCCACCTTGCAACTTCAGTTAGACAACGTTCTTCCCCGATAGCTGCTCTGCCAATGATATAAGGATTGGCGGCTGCTTGCCAGGTGACGTAGCTCAGCCGCATATTCCGATTCTCGTAAGGTCAGCGCCAGCTTGGGTAAAGGTCATCGTTTTTTGATTGACGTGGGACCGGAAGAACGGCGTTCGATGGCGAGGTTGGGCGATAGCAATCGGGCCTTTACCCGCAAGGCCCTGGAAATCGCCATGCTAAATCCTGACTTTTTACCCCGCTCCTTTGACCTCGACGAAATGCAGCGGGATTTGGAGCTATTCGAATCCTTGCAACCGATAAGGCAAACGGCGGTTAGTGGATTACAATCCATTGCCAATCAAGATGAAGGGCGCCCAGTAGTAGGGATGGGCCAGGGTGTTAGCGGCAATCTCTGAATTCGCCAGCTCAAAGCCGCCGCGATCGCCCGCCTCCCCCCGGCGAATGAGATCAAGCTGGGCCTGTTGCAAGGATTCGACTTTAGACAGCCCGCCCCGACTGAGGGCGTCATAAAAGGCGCTCATGAGAATTTGCGTGCCGCCGTCATCCACTTGCCAAAGAGAGCCAATGGCGGCGTCCGCCCCAGCCTGTTGCATCAGATAGCCAAACCCGAGAATTTCCTCCCCGGTGATCGACGCCCCGTCCCCCGCTGCCGTGTCGGCCTCGTCGCGCAACACGTCTCCGACCGCCGTTTCACAGGCGCTGAGCACCACCAGCTCCACGTTGGGAAAGCTCCAGAGTCGCTTCACATCCGCCAGGGTGGCCTGATCGCCATTGCCAAACAGAATGTAGGAATTCTCGGGGGGACCCGGATTAAATTCGGCATGGGTGGCCAGGTGGATGATGCGATAGTCATCCATTTCAATAATGATGCCGGGGTTGAAGTCGTCGTTCAAGCGCTGGACGGTGTTGGGAATCAGGCTGGATAAGGTGTCGATTTCGGGTCCGGCAAACGGTAAGCCGGTGTAGGCGAGGGTGCGATCGCCCACCTGCACCTCATGGCGGCCTTCAGTGAACGCGGCGGCGAGGACATTGACTGACCCTGGGTCAGGGGCGTTGTCTAACTCCGTCAGGCTGGCGGCGGTAATGTTGTTGACCCGATAAGTCTGAATCAGCCACTGTTCGCCATCGTGCAACGCCGCTAAGGGAATGTAGCGCAGTCGCAAATCGGGCGCATAAATGATGGTATCCGCCTGAGCCTGGGCTAGGTCGGTTGCAATGGGACGAATCAGCCAGTCGTAAAGCTGCTGAGCTGGGGCTTCAGCATTGCGATCCGGAGATTCCAGGGCGTAGCGCAGTTGGCCGATGGCGCGGTTAAGCTCGGTTCGCGGTACGGCGACGGTCCGCCGCACCGGAGCCGTGTCAGCGGTGACCAACACCAGCTCTAGCCGGTCTTCCAGCACCAGCGGGTAGAGCACCACGGCGGTTTGGTTGTGAGTCTCTTTGAGCGCTTTCAGATTGTCCCGCAGGGCGTTGAGTTCGGCCAGCTCAAGGTTGGCGGCGCCCTCAGTGCGCCGCAGCCGATCCACCAGACCCACAATCTCGGGCTGTTCAAAAAAGCTGTGAAAGACATATAACACGGACTGCTCAAGTCGCCGCAGCTCAGCAATCCGCTCGGTTTGGGTCGGGTTGCGCTGGTCAAGCGGAATCTGGGCCAGCGTCGCCCGCTCTCGCCCCAGTTCGATCAGGTTTTCTTCGTTGGCGTGGTAGCGATCGACGATGGCCTGCTCATCGGGGCGAAGGACGATGCCCGCTTGGGTGTCGCGCGTGCTGCGGACGCCGCGCACGTAGTTGTCGAGTTCCTGCACCTTGAGCAAGTCCAGCACCCGCTGCGCTTCGAGAATACGGTCTTGTTGCAGCAGCAGATCCGCTAGTTGACGGTAATTATCTTCGATGGTGGCGGTATAGGTGTCTTGGAGGTTTTGGGCCAGGGCTTGATTGCGCTCACGAATGGTTTCGTAGGTGTTGATGGCTTGCTTGAGGAAAATGATGGCCAGGGCGGGATCGGCTTGGTCGTCGAATAAGCGACCCATGTTGCTCAGGGTATTGGCTTCTCCGGCGCGATCGCCGATTTCGCGTGTGATGGCTAAGGCTTGCTGAAAGTACTCCAGCGCCTGGGGATAGTCCCCCAGATTGCGGTAGACAACGCCAATGTTGCCCAGGATTGTGCCTTCCCCGGCGCGATCGCCGATGTCACGTATGATGGCTAAGGATTGTTGATAGAAGTCCAGCGCCTGGGGATAGTTCCCCAGACTATAGTAGACAATGCCAATGTTGCTCAGGGTTCTGCCTTCGGCGGCGCGATCGCCGATTTCGCGTGTGATGGCTAAGGACTGCTGAAAGTACTCCAGCGCCTGGGGATAGTCCCCCAACGAATGATAGACAGCGCCAATGTTGTTCAGGGTTTTGCCTTCGGTGGCGCGTAGAGCTTCGCTCGTGCCAAAGGCTTCGCCGATGTCGCGTGTGATGGCTAAGGATTGCTGATAGTACTCCAGCGCCTGGGGATAGTCCCCCA